>NZ_MOMO01000081.1:0-1309 GCF_009933855.1 Pseudomonas sp. SG-MS2
ACCCGCCAGTCCCTGGTCGCCGAGCAGATCGAAGGTTTCAGCCAGCTCGGTGGCTCCATCCTTGAATACGGCATGCCCGACTTCATCAGCCGCAGCGTGCTCGACCCGCACGACCGGCGGCTGATCCAGCAACAGCTGGAGCGCGCGATCAGTACCGGCGACCGGCGTTTTCGCCGGGTGCGCGTACAGCTGCTGGCCCAGCAGAACGGCCATCGCATGTTGACCTTCCGCGTGGACGCCGTGTTGCGTCTGCAGGACATCAGCCGCCAGGTGTCGTTTGACGCCGTGCTGCAGGTCAACACCCAGGAATACAAAGTGCAGAACCTCAACTGATGCTCGACGAACTGCTGCCCTACTACGAAAAGGAACTGTCGCACCTGCGCTTCCTCGGCCAGGAGTTTGCTGCGCAGTACCCGAAAATCGCCTCGCGGCTGCTGATCGAGGGCGACAACTGTGAGGACCCGCATACCGAGCGCCTGATCGAGGCGTTCTCGTTCCTCTCGGCGCGGGTGCACAAAAAGCTCGATGACGAGTTCCCGGAGATTGTCGAATCGTTCCTTGAGGTGCTGTACCCGCACTACCTGCGCCCTACCCCGTCGATGTCGATCGCCGAGCTCAGCCTTGGCAAGCAGGAGAAGGTCACCGAAGCCTACCGCGTGGCGCGGCACACCGAGATGCACGCCAATGCCGTTGAAGGCGTGGTGTGCAAGTTCCGCACCTGCTACCCGGTGGAGCTGTGGCCGGTTGCCGTGCAGCAGGCCTCGTTCACCGAGATGGAACGCTCGGCCTTCAACGGCCACAGCGCCGATCTGGTGGCGCGCTTGCGCATCCGCCTGCAAGCCACCGGCGACGCCTTGTTCGGCCAGATGGAGCTTGACCGCCTGCGCTTCTTCCTCGACGGCGAAGCAACGCTGATGCACCAGCTCTACGAGCTGCTGTTCAACAACCTCGCCAAGGCCACACTCAGCTTCCAGGACGAAGGCCGCAGCCGTGAAGTCGCACTGCCCGCCGACGCCCTGAAAGCGGTGGGTTATGCCCGCGACGAAGGCCTGGTGGATTACTCCGAGCGCTCGTTCCTCGGTTACCGCCTGCTGCACGAGTACTTCACGTTCCCTGACAAATTCATGTTTTTCGACCTCTCAGGTTTTGCCCGCATCCTGCAGGGCAAGGCCATCGAGCAGGTCGAGATCAACTTCTACTTCAACGATTACGACCTCAGCGAGCGCCTGGCGCGGCTGGCCCAGAACATCGGGCGCAACAATTTCAAGCTCAACTGCACGCCGATCATCAACCTGTTCCGCCAGCAGGC
>NZ_MOMO01000082.1:0-1231 GCF_009933855.1 Pseudomonas sp. SG-MS2
AGCAACTGGTGAGCTTGCCCTGCGTGCGGTACACCTCGCGGTGCAGGTCATCGCGCTCCATGTCGCTGATGACCTGGCCGTCCAGGTTCAGCTGGTGCAGATGGCCGCTGCCGTAGTACAGATGGTTGACCTTGCGCCCGTCCGGCAGGGTCAGCGTAGTGAGGTTGCTCAGTGGGTCGTATTCGTAGCCGAGTACGCCTTGTGGGGTGATTTCCTGGGTCAGTCGCCCCAGCAGGTCATAGCTGTACTCCAGCTTTTCTTCGCTCACGCCCAGTTGCTTGCCGATGCTGGTTGGGTGTCGCTCAATGCTCAACAACCGGTCGACTTCGTCGTATGCATAATCCTGACGGGCATCACGGTTGAGCTTGGCCATCAGCCGGCCAATGGGGTCGCGCTCGAACAGCGTTTCGCGTTGCGGCTGCTCACCGTTCTCGCCGTAGCCAATTTCATCCAGCCGGGTCAGATGGCCGCCGTCGTTGTAGGTGAAGCGCCGCGTCAGGTTGTCCACCCGCACTTCTTCCACCAGCCGGTCCGACGCATCGTAAGCAAAGCTGTACGTCGCGTTGTTCTCGTTGACCAGCGCGGTAAGGCGTATGGCCTTGTCGTACTCGTAGCGAATCCGCTGCCCTTTGGCATCCTGCCGGCTGCTCGGCAGTCCGCGTGCCGTGCGCAGCAGGCGCGTGGTCTGGCCTTTGCCATCGGTGTGCGTCAGCACCTGGCCGTAAGGGTTGTAGGTGAAGGTTTCCGCCGTGCCGTCCGGATGGTTGACCTTGACCACCTCCCCGTCCGGTTTGCGTTCCAGCGTGGTGGTCTGGTGCAGCGCATCCGTCACGGCCACCAGGTGCTGGCGGTCGTCGTAGCGGTAATAGGTGTTTTTACCCGAACAGTCCTGATACCGCTCGACCTGGGCAAGGGTGTTCCACCACAGGTACTTGGACTTGTAGGTCGCATCGATGATGGTGTGCGGCAAACCATCTTCGCCATTCAGGTACTCGGTCAGGTGGCCCAGGGCATCGGTTTCGGCGAGCAGGTTACCCTTGTCGTCGTAGCGCGCCTGCCAGGTGCTGCCGTCCGGGTAGGTGACCTTGGTTACCAGGGTGGTCAGGTGGTGGTATTCGTAGGCGATGGTGCGGCCCAGCGGGTCGGTCTCTTCGAGCAGGCGGGCGTATTCGTCGTACTTGAAGTGCAGCTGGTTGCCGTCCGGCAGGGTCAGGCCGACCATGTTGCCGTA
>NZ_MOMO01000083.1:0-2476 GCF_009933855.1 Pseudomonas sp. SG-MS2
AGCAACTGGTGAGCTTGCCCTGCGTGCGGTACACCTCGCGGTGCAGGTCATCGCGCTCCATGGTTCAGCTGGTGCAGGTGCCCGCTGCCGTAGTACAGGTGGTTGACCTTGCGCAGGACGCTCACCGTTCTCGCCGTAGCCAATCTCATCGAGCCGGGTCGGATGACCCCCTGCGTTATAGGCGAAGCGCCGGGTCAGGTTGTCCACCCGCACTTCTTCAGTCAGCCGGTCCGACGCATCGTAAGCAAAGCTATACGTCGAGTTGTTCTCGTTGACCAGCGCGGTCAGGCGTATGGCCTTGTCATACTCGTAGCGAATCCGCTGGCCTTTGCCATCGGTGCGGGTCAGCATCTGGCCGTACGGGTTGTAAGTAAAGGTCACTGAGGTGCCGTCCGGATGGGTGACCTTGGTTACCAGGGTGGTCAAGTGGTGGTATTCGTAGGCGATGGTGCGGTAAAGCGGTACAGCGGGTCGGTCTTTTCACCTGTCGCGGATTTATTTCGACATTAGTGGTTTTGTAAAGGTGTTTAGCAAAAACTCCAACTACACCAGTTAGAAAAACATGAAAGCGAATGAGACAAAGTTGGCATCCGCTTTCGCACCTGAACTTTTAAAGATCGAGCCTCACCCAAGCGCAAAAAAATCAACACCTGTAAACATATATTTTTGAGCCAGCATTCAAAAAGTACATCCCTTGTAGCTCAAACCCTGCATTATACTCTGGATAAATTTTGACACCTGGAACGCTGTTAGAGGAAAAACTTGTAATCTCTTTAAGCCCTCGTAAGTCCCAGTCATAAGCAAAAGACCAAAACTCAGAATCATTGTCAACCCGACAGGATCGGATTACCGAACCTTCAGAGCTGTACTCTGCTATCTTCAACCAAAGATTTTCAGCATGACGATTTGTACTAAGTGCATAGACTCGATTTTCAAGGTGCAAAAATCGCTCAACTTCATGAACTTCGCCCTTAGAGTTATAAACTTCAATCCTATCAATGCAGCTGCCGACATAACAATGCCTGTGCGCATTCTTTTTATTTACTGGTACCTTTTGACTCATCTTCGATGGAGTTACTCCCGACATCTCCAGCTCAAAAGGAACAATTGAATAGGCCGCCCCCTTCGACCACAGCTCCCGATCTATCGACTTATCATGTGTCGTAAAAGTGGAAAGGAACGATGCGTCAGTCAGCATCTTAATAGCTTCATCTTTTAAATCTTCTAGTATTTTTTTCACTAAAAATATCACCTATCAGCTCTAACTGTAACCCCATCGAGCATGGACTTTTTTACATCTGAGAGAGCGCTTAAGAATTCTTCGCATGCATTAGTCCCGGAGAGCTTATCAAATACATGCTGATAGAAACCCTTTAATAAACACCTCTAATCGATTCAGAGCATAAATGAAAGCGAACGAGACAAGCTTGGCATTCAACCCCACACTTAATGCAGAATAAAATTGACCCACATCAGAATTCTTCAGGCTAAACCTACATACAGCTAGCATACTTTCACTCAGCTAACCACCGAACGACTTATTTACAACAACCCTACAAAGAACAAGAAAGCCAATTACCGACACCTAGTTAAACACCCATGAACTCTTTAATATCTTCATCACCCATAGACACATAGAGAGGAAAGCTAGCTCTAGCACCGCTAAAGGGTACTTCATTGTCAAATATATCAACCAGTTTTACATTGTCAGCCACCCCATAAACAAATCGGACTGGTTCCTCAACCGAAGGTTGATACTCTAGGTCGCGAGCAATAATCCGCCAGTCCCCCTCCGCTTTACGATCAAAAAGTGAGTACGAATCAATAATAACAGGCCTAGCAAACCTTTTTTCAGGAATTTCATTTAAGTTCGGTTCTTGGGTTACGACATCAAATATTTCCGCAACATGACCAAGGCTATTACGGGTCATAATTCGCCCTACACCATAGCCTCTGCAATTTATTACAAAGCAGAAAATATCTCCAATCTTTATACTTCGCAATGCAGTTTTTGCTTTTTTATCCCAACCAAAAAATTGAATAGCACTCATCCATAAGCCTCTTTCAAACCAGCAGTCTTTCTTTCAAAATCACTTTCAAAGTTCGCCTGTCGAGCGACAATTCTTGTTGTATTAGCATGATCATAAGTATCGATTTTATTACCGCGATTAGTCGACGAGATATCCTCACCAATCACTCCAGTTTTCGTCTCTTAGTGCTCTATATGAGCCTCGTACTTGAAGTGCCGCTGGTTACAGTCCGGCAGGGTCAGGCCGACCATGTTGCCGTAGTCGTCCAGCGCAATGGCGTAGCGCTCGCCGCCGTAGTCGCGGCTGGCGAACACGCGGTGGTCGGCGTTGTACTGCACCTCCAGCTCGCGGCCAAGTACGTCCGTGGCCCAGCTGATGCGCTGGGCGAAGTCGTAGCGGAAATGGAAGTGTTCGCCGTCGCTGGTCCAGTGCTCGACCACGCGGGG
>NZ_MOMO01000084.1:0-21399 GCF_009933855.1 Pseudomonas sp. SG-MS2
GAACCACCCTCGGCAACGCGGCCGGTGCGCTCGATCAGACGATCCGAACCACCCTCGGCAACACGGCCAGTGCGCTCGATCAGGCGATCCGAACCGCCTTCGGCAACACGGCCACTGCGTTCGATCAGACGCTCGGCACCACCTTCGGCAACGGTTTTCAGCGGTTGGGCCATTTCAACAGCGCTGGAGCGCGATTCGGCGGTCAGGTGCTGATCGGCAGCTGGAACGGCGAAGGCGTTGGCAGCAAGGATGGACAGCGTCAGGGTCAGCAATTGGCGTTTCATGATTTCGGTGCTCCTCTCGGGGGCTGGAAAGTGGGTACGAAGCCAATGCTACGCTCGGCAACGCCAGAGAGAAGTTCATACGGGTAATGGTAACAATCGATGGTATTGATAGCGCGGTGTCAAGGCTCTAACGCAGGTGTTTCAAGGCATCATGTGATAAAAAGCTGAGCAGGTAGGCAAGAAAACTTCACCGTCATGGGCTTCATGGATAAAACCCTGGGGGCTTTCATCAGTCGGAGATATTGAGTGCGATCGTTGCGCCCGTTTTGCCCCAAGCCGTCAGGAGAATAACGCAATGACGCGTCCCGCCAGAATCTTCGTCTGGACCCTTACCAGCCTGCTGACCTTGCTGGCGATACTGGTGGTTGTGATCGCCACCTTCGACTGGAACCGGGTCAAGCCATTGCTTAACGAGAAAGTCTCCGAAGCGTTGCACCGGCCGTTCGCGATCAACGGTAACCTGTCGGTGCACTGGCGCACTGAGCCGGAAGAAGGCGGGTGGCGCGCCTGGGTACCGTGGCCGCACTTCATTGCCGAGGACCTGACCCTAGGCAATCCCGAGTGGCTGAAGGAGCCGAAGATGGTCGGCCTGGAGCGTGTGGAATTTCGACTGGCGCCGCTGCCGCTGGTATTCCAGCAGATCGTCATCCCGCGCATCGACCTGGTCAAACCCACCGCCAGCCTTACTCGCCTGGCCGATGGCCGCGCCAACTGGACCTTCGACTTCGGCCCCAAGGATGAGAATGCGCAGCCCTCCAAGTGGCAGCTGGATATCGGTGCCATCGGTTTTGACCAAGGTCATGTCAGCTTCGACGACCAGACCCTGAAAACCAGCATGAAGGTACAGATAGATCCGCTGGGCAAACCCATACCGTTCAGCGAGATCGTGGGTAAGGCAAGTGCCGACAAGGCCGGCGGCGCTCAGGACTATGCCTTCGGGCTCAAGGCCCAGGGCCGTTACAAGGGGCAGCCAGTCTCCGGTACTGGCAAGATTGGTGGCCTGCTGGCGCTGCAGGACGCCAGCCAGCCATTTCCGTTGCAGGCCGACGTGCGCGTTGCCGATACCCACGTAGTGCTCGCAGGCACCCTGACCGACCCTCGCAACCTGGGGGCGCTGGATCTTCGCCTGCGCTTGTCAGGCGCCAGTTTGGGTAACCTTTATCCGCTGACGGGGGTGACCCTGCCAGACACGCCAGCCTACGAAACCGATGGTCACCTGAAGGCCAACCTGCAGGCGGCCGAAGGTGCGACGTTCAACTACGAAGGATTCAACGGCAAGATCGGCAACAGTGACATCCACGGCGACCTGGCGTTCGTCGCCAGCCAGCCGCGGCCTAAGCTATCTGGCAAGCTGGTCTCCAACCAGTTGTTGTTCAAAGACTTGGCACCGCTGATCGGTGCCGACTCCAACGCCGAGCAGAAAGCCCGCGGGGGCGCCAGCAAGCAGCCTGCCGGCAAGGTGCTGCCGGTGGAGGAGTTCCGCACTGATCGCTGGCGCACCATGGACGCCGACGTCGAGTTTGCCGGCAAACGAATCGTCCACAGTGAGCAATTGCCGTTCAAAGACCTCTCTGCCCATGTAATCCTCGAGGACGGCCTGCTGCGCCTGGAGCCGCTGCGCTTTGGGGTGGCCGGTGGCAACCTGGCCTCCAGGATACGCCTGGATGGCCGCAGCGTACCGCTGCAGGGGCGCGCTCGGCTGACCGCACGTGGCTTCAAGCTCAAGCAGCTGTTCCCCACCTTTGCGCCGATGCAGACCAGCTTCGGTGAGCTCAACGGCGATGCCGATATCAGCGGCCGCGGCAACTCGGTGGCAGCCCTGCTGGGCACGGCCAATGGCGACCTGCGCATGCTGATCAACGATGGTGCGATCAGCCGCAGCCTGATGGAGATTGCCGGGTTGAACGTGGGCAACTACGTGATCGGCAAGCTGTTTGGCGATGAGGATGTGCAGATCAACTGCGCAGCAGCTGATGTTGGTATCAAGGACGGGCTGGCGAGCACGCGCCTGTTCATATTCGATACCGAGAACGCGATCATCTATGTCAACGGCACGGCCAACTTCGCCAGCGAGCAGCTGGACCTTGAGATCACTCCTGAATCGAAAGGCTTGCGGCTGTTCTCGCTGCGTTCGCCGCTGTATGTCCGCGGGCCGTTCGCCAAGCCCGGTGCGGGCGTGCAGGCGGTGCCGCTGGCATTGCGCGGCGTGGGCATGGTGGCACTGGGGGTAGTTGCAGGGCCTGCGGCGGGGCTGCTGGCGCTGGTGGCGCCAAGCAGTGGCGATGAGCCCAACCAGTGCACGCCGTTGCTGCAGCAGATGAAAGCCGGCAAGGCGCCGGCTGAGGTGAAGGGCAAGCAATAAGTGAACCGGGGCCGCGAAGCGGCCCCTGGCGATTACAAGCCTTGCAGCAGATCGGACATGTCGTCTGCGTGTTCTTCTTCCTGAGCCAGGATGTCCTCGAAGATGCGACGCGTAGTCGGGTCTTTGTCGCCAATGTACTGAATGATCTCGCGGTAGCTGTCGATCGCGATGCGTTCGGCCACCAAGTCCTCCAGCACCATCTCCTTCAACGAGTTGCCTGCTACGTACTGGGCATGGGAATTCTTGGTCAGGTTGTCCGGGTTGAAGTCCGGCTCGCCACCCAGTTGCACGATGCGCTCGGCAAGCTTGTCGGCGTGTTCGGCTTCCTGGTTGGCATGCTCGAGAAACTCCTCGGCAGCCACGCTCGCCTTGATCCCGCTGGCCATGAAGTAATGACGCTTGTAGCGCAGTACGCAGACAAGCTCGGTGGCCAGCGACTCATTGAGCAGGCGCAGGATTTCCTGGCGGTCGGCGTGGTAACCCTCGGTCACCGCGCCTTGCTCGACGTGCTCACGGGCACGCTTGCGCAGGGTTTGCACATCGGTCAGTTCAACGTTGCTCATGGTTTTCTCCAGACAAATCAGGACGGGTGGTCAAGGTGTTGCGCAGGCTCACGCGCCGTGTACGGCTTCGCTGTCCTCTTCTCGTTGTTTGCACGTCTTGAAGCCCTTGGCATCGACATGGCCGGTGGCATCGAAGCGCACGTAGTAAGGCTGCTGATGGCCATCGCGGTTGAGGATGTAGTCGTTGCAGGTGCCTCCGTGCGGCAGGTCGATCGCATTCGATGGGCTGCCGCCGATGGCGATGACTTTCTGCATGGTCATGCCGTTTTCGACTTGCTTGACCAGCGGCTCGTCGCGGTAGGTGACGTAGTCCACCGGGTTTTCCGGGCGGCTGCCACAGGCGGCCAGGGTCGCGCTTGCCAGAAGGATTGCCAGGGTCTGTTTGTACATGGTCCCGCTCCTTGCTCAAGGGTCTGTTCTGGTTTGGAACCGCACGGCGCGTCAGGAGTTCGATTGCGATGGTCATTCATGCCGCTGTAGTGTTGGCCGAACGTCCACGCAAAAGGGGCTGGGCCCATGCAGCAGGAATTGGCTACGCGATACCCGTTGGTGCTGGTACCGGGCATGCTCGGCTTTGTCAGGGCATTGCTCTATCCCTATTGGTTCGGCATCGTGCCGGCCTTGCGCAAGGGCGGGGCGCAGGTGTTCCCCGTGCAGGTATCGCCCTTGCACTCCAGCGAAGTGCGTGGTGAGCAGTTGCTGGCAATCATCGAAGACATCTGCCAGCGCACCGGTGCTGACAAGGTCAACCTGATCGGCCATAGCCAAGGCGCCCTGAGCGCGCGTTATGCCGCAGCCAAGCGGCCTGGCCGGGTGGCCTCGGTGACTTCGGTAGCCGGCCCCAACCATGGTTCGGAACTGGCCGACCACCTGGCTCGCACAGCGCCGGGCGATTCACCCCAAGGGCGCATCCTCAGGGCTGTTTTGCATGGCCTGGCGGTGCTGCTGGGGTGGTTGGAAACCGGCTGGCGCCGCGACTCATTGCCTATCGACGTGCATGCCTCGCACCAATCGCTGACCAGCGCTGGCGTAGCGCTGTTCAACCAGGTTTATCCACAGGGCCTGCCCGACACCTGGGGCGGTGAGGGCGCGGGAGAGGTCAACGGCGTGCGTTACTATTCGTGGTCAGGCACCTTGCAGCCGGGTATCACCGACCAGGGGCGTAACCGCTTTGACGGCAGCAACCGCTTCTGCCGCCTGTTCGCCCGCAGCTTCGTCAAGGAAAAGGGCCAGTGTGACGGCATGGTCGGGCGCTTCAGTTCACACTTGGGGCAGGTGATCGGTGATGACTACCCGCTCGATCACCTGGACATCGTCAACCAGTCGCTCGGCGCCGTGGGCAAGGGCGCCGAGCCGGTGCGGCTGTTCACCGAGCACGCCGCCCGCCTCAAGGCTGCGGGGCTGTAGCGCTGCGGCGCACGGGGGTGGTCCAGCGTTCGGCGAGGACCACCCCGGCCAGGGTCAGCAAGCCGCCGATCAGGTGGTAGCTGGCCAGTTGCTCGTCGAGCACTGCGGCTGCGATCAGCGCGGTCACCAGTGGCAGCAGGTTGAAGAACAGCGTGGTGCGGCTTGGCCCCAGGCGGTGCACGGCCTGCATCCACACCAGCGGCGCGACCATCGAGGCCAGCACACAGGCGTACAGCACCAGGCCCACGTTATGCACGTTCAGGCCGGTTTTGTCCGAAAGCAGGAACAGTGGCAGCAAGACAATGATTGCCACCAGCACCTGCAGGTACAGCAGCTGCAAGGGCGGCAGGCGCAGCTGCCATTTCTTCAGCAGGAAGCTGTACAGCGCGTAGGCCAGGGTGGCCACCAGCATCAGCAGGTCACCGCGGTTCAGGCCTTGCTCCAGCAAGATGCCGGGCCGGCCGGCGGAGACGACTTCCAGCACGCCGATGAACGACACCACCGCGCCTGTCAGCGCACCGTAGCTCAGCCGCTGACCGAGCCATGCGATGGACAGGGCCAGCGACATCAAGGGCATCAGCGAGAGAATGATGCCCATGTTGGTAGCGCTGGTGATGCTGGCCGCGAAGTAGGCGAGGCTTTGGTACAGGGCCATGCCGAGCACGCCAAGGACGAAGATTCTGGCCAGGTGCGCACGGATGGCTGCGCGGTTGCGCCACACGGCCGGCAGCAGGAATGGGGTGAACAGCAGCCCCGCGAGCAGCCAGCGGTAGAAGCCGATCTCGGCAGGGTGGATGGCACCTGCTGACAGCTTGGTGACCACGGTGTTGCCGGCCCAGATGAGGATAGCGGTAAGGGGGTACAGATAATTCATGACGCAACGGCTCTCGGATGCTTACTAGCCTCTGTGGGCGCGTTTGCGCTAGCACACAGAGGTTGTAGTGTGGCCCGGTATTATCGGGTGTCTGTCAGCAAGCCTATACTCCTATCCAGACAACCTGCCCCTTGAAGCAGACAGCATGCACCGCAAATACCTCGACATCCCCCAATTCGACCAACTTCCTGCGCCTGTGTACCTGCGCCACGACGAATTTGGCGCCGACACTCACAGCCCGCCCCATCGCCACACCTGGGGCCAGCTCAACTACACCGCCCATGGCGTCATGCACCTGGATGTCGATGGCCAGCGTTTTCTGTCACCCCCGCATTACGCCGTCTGGGTGCCGCCGGATACCCAGCATGGTTGCTACAACCCGCAGGCCATCGTTTACCGCTCGGTCTATCTCGACCGCAGCCTGTGCGCCGGCCTACCGCAGCAGCCGTGCAGCCTGGTGATCAGCGATATCCTCAAGGCCATCCTCGGCGACTTCGCCCGCCGTGACGTCAAGGTGGCTCAGGACGAACGCGACCAGCGCCTGGTGCAGGTGCTGCTCGATCAGTTGCTGCTGGCACCCACCCAGACCTGCTACTTGCCCTTCGCTCGGAGCGAGGGCCTGCGCCAGGTGCTCGATGCCCTCGGCGCCGAACCTGGTGACAACCGCCCGTTGGCGGACTGGGCGGCGCGGGTGCATGTCAGCGAGCGCACCCTGGCGCGGCAATTTCTGCGCGAGCTGGGCATCAGCTTTGGTGAGTGGCGCCTGCGCCTGAGGTTCTTGCGGGCCATCGAAGCGCTGGAGGCCGGCTTGCCGATACAGGCCATCGCCTTCGACCTGGGCTACAGCAGCGCCTCGGCATTCATCGCCATGTTCCAGCGTCAGGCCCATTGCACGCCGGAGCAGTACCGGCGGCAAGCGCGGACGGGTGTGTAAAATGTGTTGTCTACACTCACATGCGACACCGTGCATCGGGCGCGGGAGACAAGGAGACCACTCCATGAAGATGCTGCACATGCCATTGCTGGCGTTGGCTGTTATGTTCAGTGCGCAGGGATTCGCTGCCACCGCTCAACAGGAAAAGATGACCTCGTGCAATGCCGACGCTTCTGCCAAGGCGCTCAAGGGCGATGAGCGCAAAGCCTTCATGAGCACCTGCCTGAAGAAAAGCGTACCGCCCACCCAGCAGGAAAAGATGAAGATCTGCAACGCTGACGCCAGCGCCCAGGCGCTCAAGGGCGACGAGCGCAAGGCCTACATGAGTGACTGCCTGAAGAAGAAATGACCTGCGCCTATGCCTGTAGGACGAAGGCTGGCAGACTGCGGTTCTTTTCCGTTGTCTGCCGTTGAGGCTGTATGACTTTCACCCCCCGCCAGGTCACCCTGGCCAGCTGGATCATCGTATTTGCCGGCCTGCTGCTGGCGCTCCCCCTGAAATTGTTACCCAGCCTGCTGGCCGGGCTGCTGGTGTTCGAGCTGGTCAACATGCTCACGCCACGCCTGCAGCCGATCATTGCCGGGCAACGCGCACGTTGGCTGGCGGTGGCGCTGCTGGGTACCCTGGTGGTCAGTACCCTGACCTTGCTGATCGCCGGCGCGTTCAGCTTCTTGCTGCACGAGGCAGAGAACCCCGGCGCCTCGCTGGACAAGTTCATGGCCCTGTTCGAGCGTGCCCGTGGCCAGTTGCCGCCGTTCATCGAGGCCTACCTGCCGGCCAGTGCCGCAGAGTTCAAGGTGGCCATCGGGGACTGGGTCAAGAGCCACCTCAGCGACCTGCAACTGGTAGGCAAGGGCATGGCGCACATGTTCGTGACGCTGCTGATCGGCATGATTCTCGGCGCCATCATCGCCCTGCAGCGCATCCCCGACATTTCCCGGCGCAAACCGCTGGCAGCCGCCTTGTTCGAGCGCCTGAGCCTGCTGGTGCAGGCGTTTCGCAACATCGTCTTCGCGCAGATCAAGATCTCGCTGCTCAACACCGTGTTCACCGGTATTTTCCTTGCCGTGGTGCTGCCACTGTTCGGTGTGCACCTGCCGCTGACCAAGACGCTGATCGTGCTGACCTTCCTGCTCGGGCTGTTGCCGGTGATCGGCAACCTGATGTCCAACACCCTGATCACCATCGTTGGCATGTCGCTGTCGATCTGGGTGGCTGCGGCCGCGCTGGGGTATCTGATCGTTATCCACAAGGTCGAGTACTTCCTCAACGCACGGATCGTGGGGGGGCAGATCAGTGCCAAGGCCTGGGAGCTGTTGCTGGCGATGCTGGTGTTCGAGGCGGCGTTCGGGTTGCCTGGGGTGGTAGCGGGGCCGGTGTACTATGCGTACATGAAGAGCGAGCTGAAGCGGGCTGAGCTGGTTTGAGAGCTGCAAGCTTCGAGCTACAAGCTGCAAGATAAAGCCGAACGCGGTGGGCCTCCATCGCCAATCGGCTTATAGCTTGCAGCTTGCAGCTCACCCGTAACGCTTGCGTGCTTCGATCGCCAGCCCGCTGCCGATGCTGCCGAAGATGTTGCCTTCCACATGCCGCGCGTTCGGCAGCATCGCCGCCACACTGTTACGCAGCGCCGGAATGCCGCTGGAACCACCGGTGAAGAACACCGTGTCCACCTGACCTTCGCTTACACCGGCCTTGGTCAGCAGCTCGGTGACGCTGCCACGCACCCGCTCCAGCAGCCCTTCGATCGCGCCTTCGAACACCGCACGGGTAAGGTCCACGCCCAATTCGCGCTCCACGCGGCCGAGGTCGATACGGCGGCTTTCGTGGTCGGTCAGCTCAATCTTGCTGGCCTCGACCTCCATCGCCAGCCAGTGCCCGGCCCGTTGCTCGATCAGCTTGAACAGACGGTCGATGCCCAGGGTGTCCTCGATGTCATAGCGCATGCTGCCCAACGCCAGTTGCGACTTCTGCGAGTACAGGGCGTTGATGGTGTGCCAGGTGGCCAGGTTGAGGTGGTAGCTGGTAGGCATCAGCGCACCGCTCTTCATCCGGCTGCCGTAACCGAACAGCGGCATCACGCCCTGCAGGCTCAACTGCTTGTCGAAGTCGGTACCGCCGATGTGCACGCCGCCAGTGGCGAGGATGTCGCTCTGGCGCTCGGCCACCTGGTGACGCTCGGGTGACAGGCGTATCAGGGTAAAGTCCGAGGTACCCCCGCCGATATCCACGATCAGTACCAGCTCTTCACGGCTGATACCTGACTCGTAGTCGAACGCGGCGGCAATCGGTTCGTACTGGAACGACACGTCCTTGAAGCCGATCTTGCGGGCCACGTCGGCCAGGGTATCTTCGGCCTCCTGGTCGGCGGCCGGGTCTTCGTCGACGAAAAACACCGGGCGGCCCAGTACCACCTGATCGAAGCTGCGGTCGGCGGCGGTTTCGGCACGCTTTTTCAGTTCGCCGATGAACATGCCCAGCAGGTCCTTGAATGGCAAGGCGCTGCCCAGCACGCTGGTGTCGTGCTTGATCAGCTTGGAGCCCAGCAGGCTCTTGAGCGAGCGCATCAGGCGGCCTTCGTAGCCTTCCAGGTACTCGTGCAGTGCCAGCCGGCCATACACAGGGCGGCGCTCTTCGATATTGAAGAAAACCACCGAGGGCAGGGTGATCTTGCCGTCTTCCAGGGCTATCAGCGACTCGACCCCGGGGCGGTGCCAGCCGACCGTGGAGTTGGAGGTGCCGAAGTCGATGCCAAGGGCACGGGCCGGGGATACGTCAGACATGGGAAAAGGGCTTCCGGAGGCAAAACGGCCGCGCAGTTTATGCCACTTGGCCAGAGAATCAAGACCGGTCGTCTGCCTTGAAGCAAAGCCAAGCGCACCTTGAAAGGCTATGCTTGACCCTTATCTTCAGATGCAACACGAAAATTCACATTGGTGATCCATAGATGGACTTCAAAGACTACTACAAGATACTCGGCGTAGAGCCCACGGCGGACGAGAAGGCGATCAAGGCCGCGTACCGCAAGCTGGCGCGCAAGTATCACCCTGACGTCAGCAAGGAGCGCGACGCCGAGGAGAAATTCAAGGAGGCCAATGAGGCCTACGAGGTACTTGGCGACGCCCAGAAACGCGCCGAGTTCGACGAGATCCGCAAGTACGGCGGCCAGCATGGTCGGCCATTCCAGGCCCCACCGGGCTGGGAGAACCGTGGCGGTGCGGGCGGTGGTTTCGAGGGTGGTGATTTCTCCGACTTCTTCAGCTCGATCTTCGGCGCACGGGGCGGCAACCCCTTTGGCGGCGCTCGGCAACAACGCAGTGCCGGCAGGCGAGGGCAGGATGTGGAACTGGAATTGGCGATCTTCCTTGAGGAAACCCTGAGCAAGGAGTCCAAGCAGATCAGCTTCCAGGTGCCGCAGACCAACGCCGCCGGCCAGCGTACCGGGTTCACCACCAAGACCCTGAATGTGAAGATCCCGGCCGGCGTGAGCGACGGTGAGCGCATCCGCCTCAAGGGCCAAGGTGCACCGGGCAGCGCTGGTGGTGCCAACGGCGACCTGTTCCTGACCATCCGCATGGCACCGCACCCGCTGTTCGATGTCGAGGGCCAGGACCTGATCATCACTGTGCCACTGGCACCGTGGGAGGCCGCATTGGGCACCAAGGTGGCGGTGCCGACCCTGGACGGCAAGATCAACCTGACCATCCGCCCCGACAGCCAGAGCGGCCAGCGCCTGCGTGTGCCTGGCAAAGGCCTGGCGAACAAGCAGGGTGAGCGCGGCAACCTCTACGCCCAGCTCAAGGTAGTCATGCCGCCGGCATCCGACGCCTCTACCCGCCAATTGTGGACCCAGCTTTCCGAGAAGGCGGCGTTCAATCCGAGGACACAATGGAGTAAGTGATCATGAGCAGCACCCTGATCGTTCAACTGGACATGCGCACGCTTTGCCAGGAGGCCGATATCACGGCCGACTACGTGGTCGAGATCGTCGAGCACGGCATCGTTGAACCTTCGGGGCGAACGCCGGAGGAATGGTTGTTCGATGATCAGGCGCCGCTGCTGGCCAGGCGTGCGGCAAAGCTGCACCAGGAGCTGGAACTGGAGTGGGAAGGGGTGGCGCTGGCGCTGGAGCTGTTGCAGGAAGTGCAGCAGTTGCGCAGTGAGAACAGCATGCTGAAACAGCGGCTGGGCAGGTTTACCCAGATGTGATGTCGACTGCAGTGGCCCCAGCGCCGGCTTGCTGGCGATGGGGCCACTGCAATCAGCAAAAAACTCAGGCTGGCTCTGCCCCCGGGTCGAGCACCAGCTGCATGAAAGTCAAATCCTGCCAGCGCCCGAACTTCACCCCCACCTGGGGCATCTGCCCGGTCACCACGAAGCCCAGACGCTCATGCAGGCGTACCGACGCGGCATTGCCACTCTCGATGGCCGCGACCATCACATGCTTGCCACACCCCCGCGCGCGCGCGATCAGTGCTGCCATCAATTGCGGCCCCAGGCCCTTGCCGCGCTGATCGCCACGGATATACACCGAATGCTCCACGGTATTGCGAAAACCCTCGAACGGCCGCCAATCGCCAAACGACGCATAGCCCAGCACACCGCTGTGATCCACTGCCACCAGAATCGGATAGCCCTGTTGTGCCCGTGCCTCGAACCAGGCCTCTCGGTTGCCCAGGTCCACCGGCGTATCGTTCCAGATCGCCGTGGTGTTGCGCACCGCGTCGTTATAGATGTCGAGGATGCCCGGCACGTCGGCGGGCAGTGCATCGCGAATTTCGTGGCTCATTGCTGCGTCTCACAAGGTCGAGGGCTGCAGATTAAATGGTTACCAGCCCACGCACACCTTCGGCCTGCATGTTTTCACCGCGCCCGCGCTGGATGATTTCGCCACGGGCCATGACCAGATACTGGTCGGCCAGCTCCTCGGCAAAGTCATAGAACTGCTCCACCAGCAGGATGGCCATGTCGCCACGCTCTGCCAGGCGGCGGATGACCGCACCGATCTCCTTGATGACCGATGGCTGAATGCCTTCAGTGGGTTCGTCGAGAATCAGCAGGCGTGGCCGGCTGGCCAGGGCGCGGCCGATGGCCAGCTGTTGCTGCTGGCCGCCGGACAGGTCACCGCCGCGGCGTTGCTTCATCTGTTCCAGCACCGGGAACAGTTCGTAGATGAACGCAGGCACCTCACGGGCCTCGCGCGCCGGGAAGCGCGACAGGCCCATCAGCAGGTTTTCCTCGACGCTGAGCCGCGCGAATATCTCACGCCCCTGGGGCACATAGGCGATGCCTGCGTGTACCCGTTGCTGTGGCTTGAGCGTGGTGATCGGCTTGCCTTCCCATTCGACGCGGCCTTCGCGTGGCGGCACCAGGCCCATCAGGCAGCGCAGCAGGGTGGTCTTGCCCACGCCGTTGCGCCCGAGCAGGCAGGTGACTTCACCGACCTTGGCTTCGAAGGACAGGCCGCGCAGGATGTGGCTACCGCCGTAGTACTGGTGCAATTCACTGACTTCAAGCACTTTCAATTCCTCGTTCTTGTCAGCTACAAGCTTCAAGCTTCAAGCGGCAAGAGGGAGCGCACGGCTACTGCTTGCGGCTTGAGGCATGCCACTTGAGGCGCGTCAGCGCCCTAGATAAACCTCGACCACCCGCTCATCCGCTTGCACCTGCTCCAGCGATCCCTCTGCCAGTACGCTGCCCTGGTGCAGCACGGTCACATGGTCGGCAATGCTGCCGACAAACCCCATGTCGTGCTCCACCACCATCAGCGAATGCTTGCCGGCCAAGCCTTTGAACAGCTCAGCGGTGAACTCGGTTTCGGCATCGGTCATGCCGGCCACCGGCTCGTCGAGCAGTAGCAGTTGCGGCTCCTGTACCAGCAACATGCCGATCTCGAGGAACTGTTTCTGCCCATGTGACAGCAGGCCTGCCTGGCGCTGGGCCAGGGGTAGCAGGCGCAAGGTGGTCAGCACTTCTTCGATGCGTTGCTGTTGCTCACCGCTCAAGCGTGCCGTCAGGCAGGCCCAGACTGACTTATCGGTTTTCAGTGCCAGCTCAAGGTTCTCGAACACGGTCAGTGCTTCGAACACCGTGGGCTTCTGGAACTTGCGGCCAATGCCGGCCTGGGCGATCTGGTATTCGCTCATGCGGGTCAGGTCCAGGGTATCGCCGAAGAAGGCACTGCCGGTGTCGGGGCGCGTCTTGCCGGTAATCACGTCCATCATGGTGGTCTTGCCGGCACCGTTGGGGCCGATGATGCAGCGCAACTCCCCCACACCGATGTACAGGTTCAGGGCATTGAGTGCCTTGAAACCATCGAAGCTGACGCTGATGCCTTCCAGGCTCAGCACCGTGCCGTGACGGGTATCCAGCCCCGCTTCACGGCGGCTGCCCAGGCCGATGGCGTCACGGCCGCTGCCAAGGTTGTCGAATACCGGTTCGAGCATGAATTCCGGATGCACTGGGGGCACGCCTTTCATGGCTGGCTCCTTTTCTTCAACAGGCCGACCACGCCCTTGGGCAGGTAGAGGGTGACGAGGATGAACAATGCGCCGAGGAAGAACAGCCAGAACTCGGGGAAGGCCACGGTGAACCAGCTTTTCATGCCGTTGACCAGGCCCGCGCCCAGCAGCGGGCCGATCAGTGTGCCGCGCCCGCCCAAGGCTACCCAGACAGCAGCCTCGATGGAGTTGGTCGGCGACATCTCGCTGGGGTTGATGATGCCCACCTGTGGCACATACAGCGCACCTGCCAGGCCGCACAGCACGGCGCTCAATACCCACACCAGCAGCTTGAAGCCCCGTGGGTCATAGCCACAGAACATCATGCGGTTTTCTGCATCGCGTACGGCGGTGAGCAGGCGGCCGAACTTGCTCTGGGTCAGGCGCCAGCACAGGTACAGGCTTGCCAGCAGCAAACCTACGGTCAGCAGGAACAGCACGGCGCGGGTGCCTTGGGAGGCAATGTCGAAGCCCAGAATCGTGCGGAAACTGGTGAAACCGTTGTTGCCGCCAAACCCTGTCTCGTTGCGGAAGAACAGCAGCATGCCGGCGAAGGTCAGGGCCTGGGTCATGATCGAGAAATACACGCCCTTGATCCGCGAGCGGAAGGCGAAGAAGCCAAACACCAGTGCCAGCAGGCCAGGTGCCAGCACCACCAGGCACAGGGCCCAGGCAAAGTGCTGGGTACCGGCCCAGTACCACGGCAGTTCGCTCCACGACAGGAATGTCATGAACCCCGGCAGGCCGTCACCGGCGGCCTGGCGCATCAGGTACATGCCCATGGCGTAACCACCGAGGGCGAAGAACAGCCCGTGGCCGAGCGACAGCAGCCCTGCGTAGCCCCAGACCAGGTCCAGGGCCAGGGCGACGATGGCGTAGCAGAGGATCTTGCCGACCAGGGTGAGTGTGTAGGCCGAGACCTGCAAGGCATGGTCGGGCGGCAGCAACGACAGCAGCGCCATGGCCACCAGCAGCAGGACGACGACGGTACCGATGGCCAGCGACAGGCGCGGCCCGGCTTTTTGCGAAGCGGTGACAAGCAGTGGCTGGTTCATCAGTCGATTACCCGTCCCTTGAGGGCGAACAGGCCTTGCGGGCGCTTCTGGATGAACAGAATGATCAACGCAAGGATGAGGATTTTGCCAAGCACCGCGCCGATTTGCGGCTCCAGCAGCTTGTTGGCTATCCCTAGGCCGAAGGCGGCCCAGAGGCTACCGGCCAGTTGCCCGACACCGCCGAGCACCACTACCAGGAACGAGTCGATGATGTAGCTCTGGCCAAGGTCCGGGCCGACGTTGCCGACCTGGCTCAGCGCTACACCACCAAGCCCGGCGATGCCCGAGCCCAGGCCGAAGGCGAGCATGTCCACCCGCCCGGTGGACACACCACAGCAGGCAGCCATGTTGCGATTCTGGGTGACCGCACGTACGTTCAGGCCCAGCCGCGTGCGGTTGAGCAGCAGCCAGGTCAGCAGTACCACCGCCAGGGCGAAGGCAATGATCACCAGGCGGTTGTAGGGCAGCACCAGGTTGGGCAGCAGCTGGATGCCACCAGACAGCCAAGCCGGGTTGCTGACCTCGACGTTCTGCGCGCCGAACAGCAGGCGGATGGCCTGGATCAGCATCAGGCTGATGCCCCAGGTCGCCAGCAGGGTTTCCAGCGGGCGGCCGTAGAGGTGGCGGATCACCGTGCGCTCCAGGGCCATGCCCACCCCGGCGCTGACGGCGAAGGCCACTGGCAGGGCAATCAGCGGGTAGAACTCGATTGCGCCTGGCGCGTAGCGCTGCAGCAGCACCTGGACCATGTAGGTGCTGTAAGCACCGAGCATGAGCATCTCACCGTGGGCC
Organism: Pseudomonas sp. SG-MS2; assembly: GCF_009933855.1. Lineage (NCBI taxonomy): Bacteria > Pseudomonadati > Pseudomonadota > Gammaproteobacteria > Pseudomonadales > Pseudomonadaceae > Pseudomonas > Pseudomonas sp. SG-MS2. Next base: position 14,773 of record NZ_MOMO01000084.1, read on the forward strand.
ATGTTGATCACGCCCAGCAGCCCGAAGGTGATCGCCAGGCCAAGGGCCGCCAGCAGCAGGATCGAACCCAGCGACAGGCCGCTGAAAGCCTGGCCGAGCAGCTCACCGAACAGCAGCTTGCGCTTGACCTGCGCCAGGCTTGTTTCAGCGGCAGTGCGCACGCCTGCGTCGGTTTCCACATCGGGTTGCAGCAAGGCCTCCAGGCGGGTGCGGGCCAGCGGGTCGCCGGTTTCGCCGAGCAGGCGTACCGCCGCCAGGCGCACGGCTGGCTCGCTGGCGCCCAGTTGCAGGTTGGCCAGTGCCAGGCCAAGCGCTGCGTGCACGGTAGTGTCGGGTTCGCTGGCAAAGCGCCGGTCGAGGAATGCCATTTGCGCCGGTTGTGCACTTTTTTGCAGTTGCTGGGCGGCGGCCAGGCGAGTGTCGCTGTTGTCGCTGAGCAACTGGTGGCTGGCCAGGGCGTTATCGATCAGGCCGCGCAGGCGGTTGTTAAGGCGCACTTTGCGGGTGTCATCGGCTGCGATGCGGCCCTGGCGCAGGTTTTCCAGCAGCGGCAGGCGCGCGGCGTCGGGTTGCGCCGCCCAGCCTTCGAGCAGGCGAGCCTGCTCGGCGGGCTTGGCGGTGAGGAAGAATTCGCCCTCGCTGGCCTGGGTTGCCAGGGGCAGCAGGAGCAGCAGGGTGAGGAGGAGTCTGAGCATGCGGGCAATCCTGGAAATCGGCGGTGGATTCATCGCCGGCAAGCCGGCTCCCACAGGGTGGTGCTGTTCTCAGGGCCCTGTGGAAGCTGGCTTGCCAACGAAGGGGCTGCAGCGCAGCCCCAGTGCACTCAGTTGCCTTTCACTGCATAGTCAGGGCGCTTGTCGTTGCCCGGAATGAACGGGCTCCACGGCTGCGCGCGCAGTGGCTGTTCGGTTTCCCAGACCACGCTGAACTGCCCGTCATCCTGGATTTCGCCGATCATCACCGGCTTGTGCAGGTGGTGGTTGGTCTTGTCCATGGTCAGGGTGAAGCCGGACGGTGCCTTGAAGGTTTGCCCACCCAGGGCTTCGCGTACCTTGTCGACATCGGTGGACTTGGCTTTTTCCGCCGCTTGCGCCCACATGTGGATGCCCACGTAAGTGGCTTCCATCGGGTCGTTGGTCACGGCCTTGTCGGCACCCGGCAGGTTCTTGGCTTTGGCGTAGGCCTTCCAGTCGGCGACGAACTTCTGGTTGACCGGGTTATCCACCGATTCGAAGTAGTTCCAGGCGGCGAGGTGGCCTACCAGCGGCTTGGTGTCGATGCCGCGCAGTTCCTCTTCACCCACCGAGAACGCCACCACCGGTACGTCGGTGGCTTTCAGGCCCTGGTTGGCCAGCTCCTTGTAGAACGGTACGTTGGAGTCGCCATTGACGGTGGAGATAACGGCGGTTTTGCCGCCTGCCGAGAACTTCTTGATGTTGGCGACGATGGTCTGGTAATCGGCGTGGCCGAACGGCGTGTAGACCTCTTCGATATCCTTGTCGGCCACGCCTTTGCTGTGCAGGAAGGCGCGCAGGATCTTGTTGGTGGTGCGCGGGTAGACGTAGTCGGTGCCGAGCAGGAAGAAACGCTTGGCGCTGCCGCCGTCTTCGCTCATCAGGTATTCCACGGCCGGGATCGCTTGCTGGTTGGGCGCGGCGCCGGTGTAGAAGACGTTCGGCGACATCTCTTCACCTTCGTACTGCACCGGGTAGAACAGCAAGCCGTTGAGCTCTTCGAACACGGGCAGCACCGACTTGCGTGACACCGAGGTCCAGCAGCCGAACACCACCGCGACCTTGTCCTGGGTCAGCAACTGGCGGCTCTTTTCGGCGAACAGTGGCCAGTTGGATGCAGGGTCGACCACCACCGGTTCGAGCATCTTGCCGTTGACCCCGCCCTTGGCGTTGATCTCGTCGATGGTCATCAGCGCCATGTCCTTGAGCGATGTTTCGGAAATCGCCATGGTCCCGGACAGCGAATGCAGGATGCCGACCTTGATGGTCTCGGCGGCCTGGATGCTCCAGCTAAGGCCCATCGCCGCAATCGATGCGCTGAGGGTAAAGGCCTTGATCAGACTGCGACGCTTCATGTGCTCTCTCCGCTGAGTTTTTTTGTGTTGGCCAAGCGGAGGGGGCTGTTGCAAGGGGTGTGCCGAACGGCAAAAGGTGCGTAATAGAAGGGCTGTGCGAGGTGTTGGGGCGTTTGCAAGGTCCAGGTTGGTGCCTGAGATGTTTGTGTGCACAGGATTGGGGCTGCAAGGCAGCCCCGGAGTGCATCAGCTGTTGCGTACAGCTGTCCGCGGATGGCGCTTGCTACGCACACCCTGGTAGGTGACGGCCAGCAACACGAACCAGATCGGCGTGACGATCAGCGCAGAGCGGGTGTCCGCTTCCAGGCTCAGCAGCACCAGGATAAAGGCGAAGAACGCCAGGCACACGTAGCACATGAAGCGCCCGCCCGGCATCTTGTAGGTCGATGCCTGGTGCAGCGCCGCACGGGTTTTGCGGTACTTCAGGTACGACAGCAGGATCAGCGTCCAGACAAACATGAACAGCACTGCCGAAACCGTGGTGACCAGGGTGAATGCTTCGATCACGTTCGGCACCATGTAGATCAGCACCGCGCCAAGCAGCAGGCAGGTGCACGAGAAGTACAGGCCGTTGGCCGGTACGGCGCGGCTCGACAGTTTTTCGAATGCGCGCGGTGCGTCGCCTTCCTGGGCCAGGCCGAAGAGCATGCGGCTGGTGGAAAACACGCCGCTGTTGGCCGACGAGGCCGCCGAGGTCAGCACCACGAAGTTGATGATGCTCGCCGCCGCTGGCAGGCCGGCCAGCACGAACAGCTCGACGAACGGGCTCTTGCCCGGCACCACATCGCGCCATGGGGTCACAGCCATGATCGCGATCAGTGCCAGCACGTAGAACACGATGATACGGATCGGGATCGAGTTGATCGCCCTTGGCAGGGTGCGTTCAGGGTTCTTGGCTTCGGCGGCGGTGGTGCCGACCAGCTCGATGCCGACGAAGGCGAACACGGCAATCTGGAAGCCGGCGAAAAAGCCCATCAGGCCGTTGGGGAACATGCCGCCGTCGTTCCACAGGTTGGCCAGCTGCGCGGTGCGCCCGCTCGGCGACTCGAAACCGGTGATGACCATGTACAGGCCGGTGGCGACCAGGCCGAGGATGGCGACGATCTTGATCAGGGCGAACCAGAACTCCATCTCGCCGAACATCTTCACGGTAACCAGGTTAAGCGACAGCAGTACTGCAACGCAGGTCAGGGCGGGTATCCACTGTGGCAGGTCCGGGAACCAGAACTGCGTGTAGGCGGCAATGGCGACCACGTCGGCAATGCCGGTGACCACCCAGCAGAACCAGTAGGTCCAGCCGGTGAAGTAGCCGGCCCAGGGGCCGAGCAGGTCGGCCGAGAAATCGATGAACGACTTGTAGTTGAGGTTCGACAGCAGCAGTTCGCCCATGGCGCGCATGACGAAGAACAGCATGAAGCCGATGATCATGTAGACGAAGATGATCGACGGCCCCGCCAGGCTGATGGTCTTGCCCGAGCCCATGAACAGGCCGGTGCCGATGGCGCCACCGATGGCGATCAGCTGGATGTGGCGGTTGGTCAGGTTACGCTGCAGGTGCTGCGCTTGAGCAGGAGGGGAAGAGGTCCGGGTCATTGGCTGCATTCCATTGAGGGTCAGTCTTTTTGTGAAAGCCGCGTAGGCTAACACGCGCGTCCCAAATCGGGGCGCGACAGATCGACTCGACTTTTCAGTAGCAGATGGCTGCTGTGCGGCCCTTTCGCTACACAAGACCAACGCGGTCGTCTGAGCGGCCTTGTGTCGCGAAAGGGCTGCACAGCAGCCCCAATGGCCTCAAATGCTGGCCAACACCCTGCGCCTTACCACCAGGCTATCCACCACCCACATCACCACCATCGACACCCCCACCAGCGGGAAGATCACCCCTAGCACCAGCATCACCCCCACCGCCGCCTTCCAGCGCGGCAGGTCATGGCGCAGTGCCGGCACCCCAAGGCCACCGGCCGGCCGGCGTTTCCACCACATCACCAGTCCGCTCACCGAACCCAGCAAAATCATCAGGCACACCAGCAGAATGATGATCTGGTTCAGCACGCCGAACATCTTGCCCTCGTGCAGCATGACGCCCAGCTCGGTCGCCCGGGCCACCGGGCTGTAGTCCTGCCAGCGCACGTCGGCCAGCACCTTGCCGGTGTACTGATCGACATGCAGGGTGGCATCGTTGCGCGGGTCGTCGGCGAACACGGCGATGGTGAATACGCCATCGGCAGTGGTCGGCACGGTGATGCTGTAGCCGGGTTCCACCTCGCGCGCGGTGGCGAGGTCCTGTACCTGCTGCAGGCTCACCTGAGGTGCCGCTGGCCTGTTCGACATCATGTGGTGCCCGGCATGTTCGGCATGCGCACCGGACTGCGGCATCGGCGTGTTTTCCATGGCCCAGGGCACCGTCTGGCGGTGGGCGCTGTTCAGTTCACCGGCCTGTTGATCGGACTTGGGCACGTCATTCCACATGGCCGCCGGGAAGCGGTTCCACAGGTCGGCGTACTGTTTGCCCCACAGGCCGGTCCAGGTCATGCCGCTGAGCAGCATCAGCAGCAGCAGGGCCGAGCCCCAGAAGCCGCTGACCGCGTGCAGGTCGCGCCAGAGCAGCCGGCCACGCGCCGACAGCCGTGGCCACAGCACGCCACTGCCGCTGCGCCCGCGCGGCCACCACAGGTACAGGCCGGACACCACCAGCACGATGCCCCAGCCGGCTGCCAGTTCCACCAGTCGGTCACCGAGCGTACCGACCATCAGCTCGCCATGCAGGGCGCGGGCGACCGCCTGCAGGTTCTGCTTGGCATCCTGTTCGCCCAGGATCTTGCCGCTATACGGGTTGACGAACACATTCAGTTCGCGCCCACCGTCATGCACCACGAACTGCGCGCTGCGCTCGGCATTGATGGGTGGCAGATATTGGCCCACATGGCCTTTGGGGTAGGCCTGGCGCACTTCGGCCAGCATCACGTCGGCGCCCTGGCGGTGATGGCTGGCCTCGACCACCATCAGGTCACGGTACAGCAGTGGGTCCAGCTGCGGTTTGAACAGGTAGATGATCCCGGTAATCGCCAGCAGGATCATGAACGGGGCGACGAACAGCCCCGCATAGAAATGCCAGCGCCAGGCCAGGTTGTAGAATGAAACGCGTGTTCCGCTCATGGGAACCTCCTGTTTGACCAGCTGAGGGGCGCAACCAGCGGCTGCGCCCGTTGTTGTTGTCAGAAGCTGAAATCGACCTTGGTCCAGAACGTCCTGCCCGGTTCGTTGACCGGCTGTGGATCGGAAGCCGGGTAGCCGAACCCGGCGTTCCCGGCCAGGTTCAGGTGCTCGGCGTAGGTTTTGTCGAACAGGTTGTCGACGCCTGCGCTGAGCTTGAGGTTGTTGTTCACCTTGTAGGCCCCATTGAGCGAGAACACGCCGAACCCGGCGCTTTTTTCGTAGTCCTTGCCGACCACATTGCCCTGGTTTTCGGCGATGCGGTTCTGTGCAGCCACCAGCCGCCACAAGGCCCCGGCGCTCCAGGTGTCGCGGCTGTAGGTCAGGCCCATGCGGCTTTCCAGTGGTGGCATCTGCGGCAGTGCCTTGCCGTCACTGCTGTTCTTGCCCCAGGCGTAGGCCAGGGTCGCATCGGCCTTCCAGGTTTCCGTCAGCTTGTAGGCGGCGCCCAGTTCGCCACCCATGATGCGGGCGTCGATGTTCTGCGCCTGGGAGGTGCTCATGCCCATCATGCCGGTACGGTAGTCGAACAGGATGTAGTCGCGGATCTGCCCGACATAACCCGAAGCCCAGGCTTCAAGGCGCTCGTCGCGGTACTGGATGCCGAAGTCGAGCTGGGTGGTCTTTTCTGGCTTGATGCCGTCGAAGGCGTTGGCGGCGCCAGAGGGCGCCAGCTTGGGCGAGAACAGCTCCCAATAGTCGGGGAAACGCTGGGCATGGCCAAGGCCGATGTAAGTGGTGGCCGGCACCGCCGCGAGGTCGTGCTCATAACGTACGAAACCGCTGGGTAGGGTATCGGCGCGGGTATCACCTTCGGTAGCGCTGCCAGCCCGGAAGTCGCGGGCGGAGGCGCGATCGAGACGGGCGCCGGTGATCAGCCGGTCAACCCCTGTGGCGTACCAGGTCAGTTCACCAAAGGCCCCATAGTTATGGAAGTCGGCATCCTTGGTCCAGGGCTGGCCCTTGTGCGCATCAACGCCCATGCCGCCACGCTGGCGATGTTCGTTGGTCTGTGCGTCGATGCCACTGATCAGTTGCACGTCGGCCCAGCGCCAGGTGGCCTTGATGCGTGCGCCCATTGTGCGGCGGTCGACATTGCTGACCATGGGCATGCCCATCATGCCGCTGCCCGATGGGGTGCGCAGGCTGTAGTTGTCCATCACGTGGTCGGCGTAGTTGTAATAGACCTGTGCCTCGACCTTGTCGAGCACCTCGCCCAGGTTGGACTTTTCAAAGCGCAGGCCCAGGCTTTCGCGCTTGAACTGCGAGCCGTCCATGCCACGGCCGGCATAGCGGGCCTCGCCGTCACCCTTACCGGCGGTGAG
>NZ_MOMO01000085.1:0-1493 GCF_009933855.1 Pseudomonas sp. SG-MS2
CACTGTTATGGTGGCTGTACGTGCGGGCACCCTCTGGTGCGCCGAGTGCCAACGTCTCGGTCCGTCAACCCGCGTACAGCTGCCACCCCAATTGCTTGACGGCATTGCCGTGGTAGCTCCACCGTTCGACGTTGGAGTTTGATCATGCTCAAGATCGCTCCCGATCCGCCTCACAATCCGCACTCCCTCGAAGACGCGTTGATGATGGCTGCCGACTACGCGCTCTGCGCCGAAGTCGTTGCCCTACAGGCTCAGCACTGGCCCAAATACAGAAACCGGCCGACCCGCAGACGCTGCATTTATCCTCGTCATGATCTGCCTGGCCTGGCTCTTTCACGGGCTAGCTCTCTCGCACAACACCGCCCCTGAGGTTGTAGACGACCTCAGGCGCCCGATAAAATGTGTGGGAGCCCGGCTTGCCGGCGATAGGGCCAGCCCAGGCAACTACAACTTCCCGGGACCCGATCAAAGAAACCGCATTCACCGTGGGCAAAACCACGCTCTACCAAGACGAAAGTTAGCGAATGGAAGGCTGTCAATGGCTGATTGGCATCCATTAGCCTTGGGGTTGCTCAACCACCGCCATACAATCGTTCTTTTGCCTACGACAGGAAGTCACCATGCAACGAATCGTCATTCTGGGCAACGGCGGCAGCGGCAAGTCCACCCTTGCCCGCGCCTTGGGAGAACACCTGGAGCTTTCCGTCGTTCACTTGGACAAACTCTTCTGGGAGCCCGGCTGGGCGGAACCTGATGCCGAACAGTTCCGTGACCGTGTACGCGATGCCGTAGCTGGTGACGCCTGGGTGTGTGAAGGCAACTATGCGCGCCGCACCTTCGACATGCGTTTGCCGCGAGCGGACCTGATCATCTGGCTCGACACGCCCAGGCTCACCTGTTTCATTCGGGTGCTGTTACGCCTGCTTCGCAACCAGCCACGGCCCGATCGTGCGGAAGGTTGCGTGGAAAGGTTCGACCTGGAATTTCTCAAGTTCGTGTGGACGTTCGACCGGAATTACCGACCTGGTATCGAAGCAGTTCGCCTTAAGCTCGGGGCACAGGTGCCTACGCTTCACTTGCGAGGGAAGCGAGAAATCAGGGCGTTTCTCGATAGGCTGCCAGCAGCCCGGCGCGAACCTGGCTCGATGATCAGTGGAGTTTGAGCCGCGAGAACCCATACTCGATGGATATCACTTACGCAGAGCCGTAGCGCTTGGTGATCGTGCGTGCGGGCTGTCAAAGCACACACTTTGATTTCGTAGCCCATGCCCTATCCTCCCCGCTCGATGTGGCTGCCCGGACGCAGCTGCAGCTACCACACAAGGACTGGCATGACCTGACCGCAGTGGTCATGCTTGACTGTCTGCTCGTTACAAGCAGTTACAGCGAACGGCCGAAAAAATCAGATTAAACCCCTTTCCTGTAGGGCATTTCCCAAAGATACTGCCGCCGCCCATTTTTCGTTGCACATGGCCAATGTGGATTCTAGTCTC
>NZ_MOMO01000086.1:0-4451 GCF_009933855.1 Pseudomonas sp. SG-MS2
ACTTCTGGCTGGCGACCATCGGCACCGTGCTGTACATCGCCTCGATGTGGGTCAACGGCATCACCCAAGGCCTGATGTGGCGCGCCATCAACGATGACGGCACGCTGACCTACTCCTTCGTCGAAGCCCTGCAGGCCAGCCACCCGGGCTACATCGTCCGCGCACTGGGCGGTGCGTTCTTCGCCTCCGGCATGCTGCTGATGGCTTACAACGTGTTGCGCACCGTACGCGCCGCCAACCCGGCAGAAGCGGATGAAGCCGCCAAGATCGTCGTTGTGGGAGCCCACTGATGAAGCATGAAGCTGTCGAGAAGAACATCGGCCTGCTGGCCTTCTTCATGGTCATCGCCGTGAGCGTCGGTGGCCTCACCCAGATCGTCCCGCTGTTCTTCCAGGACGTCACCAACAAACCCGTCGAAGGCATGAAGCCGCGCACCGCGCTGGAAGTCGAAGGCCGTGACATCTACATCCGCGAAGGTTGCGTGGGCTGCCACTCGCAGATGATCCGCCCGTTCCGCGCCGAAACCGAGCGCTACGGCCACTACTCGGTGGCCGGTGAAAGCGTGTGGGACCACCCGTTCCTGTGGGGCTCCAAACGTACCGGCCCGGACCTGGCCCGCGTCGGTGGCCGCTACTCCGATGACTGGCACCGCGCACACCTGTACAACCCGCGCAACGTAGTGCCGGAGTCGAAGATGCCATCCTACCCGTGGCTGGTGGAGAACACGCTCGACGGCAAAGACACCGCGAAGAAGCTGGAAGTGCTGCGTACCCTGGGCACGCCGTACACCGATGCCGACATCGCCGGTGCCCGCGACGCGGTCAAGGGCAAGACCGAAATGGACGCACTGGTCGCGTACCTGCAGGGTCTTGGCACCATCATCAAAAGCAAACGGTGACGCTGATGGATATCGGGATGATTCGCGGCCTGGGCACCGTCGTGGTGATGGTGGCCTTCGTGGGCCTGGCGCTGTGGGTGTTCAACCCACGGCGCAAGCAGGAGTTCGACGAGGCAACCCAACTGCCGTTCGCCGATGACCCCGAGGCCAAAACGCACGTAGAGCAAGCGCAAGCAAAAGCTTCTGGGAGCAAACAACAATGACAACCTTCTGGAGTCTGTACGTCACCGTCCTGACCCTGGGCACCATCTTCGCGTTGACCTGGCTACTGCTGTCGACCCGCAAGGGCCAGCGCGAAGAGGTCACCGACGAAACCGTCGGGCATGCCTTCGATGGCATCGAGGAATATGACAACCCGCTGCCCAAATGGTGGTTCTGGCTGTTCGTCGGCACCATCATTTTCGCCCTCGGCTACCTGGTGCTGTACCCGGGCCTGGGCAACTGGAAAGGCGTGCTGCCTGGGTATTCGTACCTGGATAACGACAAGCAGACCGAGTTCACCAACGGTCAGCCCGGCTGGACCGGAGTGCACGAGTGGGAAAAGGAAATGGCCAAGGCCGATGCCCGCTTCGGGCCAATCTTCGCCAAGTATGCGGCCATGCCTATCGAAGAAGTGGCCAGGCAGCCGCAAGCGCTGAAGATGGGCGCGCGGCTGTTTGCGTCCAACTGCTCGGTGTGCCACGGCTCCGACGCCAAGGGCGCCTACGGCTTCCCCAACCTCACCGACAACGACTGGCGCTGGGGCGGCGAGCCGGAAACCATCAAGGCCAGCATCATGGGCGGCCGCCATGGCGTGATGCCGGCGTGGGCGGAGGTGATCGGCGAGCAAGGCGTGGCCGACGTGTCAGCCTTCGTGATCAGCAAGCTCGATGGTCGCAGCCTGCCTGAAGGCGCCAAGGCCGATGTCGAGAACGGGCAGAAGATCTTCGCCGCCAACTGCGTGGCGTGCCATGGCCCTGAAGGCAAAGGCACACCCGCCATGGGCGCGCCGAACCTGACCCACCCGCAGGCGTTCATCTACGGTTCGAGCTTCGCTCAGTTGCAACAGACCATCCGTTATGGTCGCCAGGGGCAGATGCCGGCGCAGGAGCAACTGCAGGGCAATGACAAAGTTCACCTGCTGGCGGCTTATGTGTACAGCCTGTCGCATCAGGAGCAGGAGCCTGAAAAGGCCGAGTGATGCCTGCACTGGCCTATCGCCGGCAAGCCGGCCCCCGCACCGCGTGGGAGCCGGCTTGCCGGCGATAGGGCCGGTAGATTCAGCGCTAGATGACCTGGATCAATTGACACCCGCCTTAACACGATCAACACCCCGAACCCAACGCGACTAAAGGTCGCAGAGCGACCCCGGCGTGCCATCAGCGGCGTATCATGGGGCGCAGCGCTAGCAGAATGCGCGAGACTGCGGCCGGCACGCACTGGCCGCGGCATTTCTCCACTGCCGTGGGACTTGATGATGAGCAAGCAAATTCCGGTACATGACGTTACCCCGCCTGCCAGCAAAGGGAAGGATTCCGTCGACCTCTACGCCTCTCGCGAGAAAATCTACACCCGCGCCTTCACCGGCCTGTTCCGCAGGTTGCGGATGGTCGGCGGGGCAGCGCTGTTCCTTTTGTACTTTGGCACTGTCTGGCTGAACTGGGGCGGCCATCAGGCCGTCTGGTGGAACCTGCCCGAGCGCAAGTTCTACATCTTCGGCACCACCATCTGGCCGCAAGACTTCATCCTGCTCTCGGGCATCCTCATCGTCGCCGCCTTTGGCCTGTTCTTCGTTACCGTGTATGCCGGCCGCGTATGGTGCGGCTACACCTGCCCGCAAAGCGTGTGGACGTGGATCTTCATGTGGTGCGAAAAGGTCACCGAAGGCGACCGCAATCAGCGCATGAAGCTTGACCGGGCCCCGATGAGCGCCAACAAGTTCCTGCGCAAGTTCACCAAGCACAGCCTGTGGCTGCTGATCGGCTTCGTCACCGGCATGACCTTCGTCGGCTACTTCTCGCCGATTCGCGAACTGGCCATCGAATTCTTCACCGGCCAGGCCGATGGCTGGGCCTACTTCTGGGTCGGCTTCTTCACCCTGGCCACCTACGGCAACGCCGGCTGGCTGCGCGAGCAAGTGTGCGTGTACATGTGCCCCTACGCACGCTTCCAGAGCGTGATGTTCGACAAGGACACCCTGATCGTCTCCTACGACCCGCGCCGCGGTGAAACTCGCGGCCCGCGCAAGAAGGACACGGACTACAAGGCCCAGGGCCTGGGCGACTGCATCGACTGCACCATGTGCGTACAGGTCTGCCCCACCGGCATCGACATACGCGACGGGCTGCAGATCGAGTGCATCGGCTGCGCCGCCTGCATCGACGCGTGCGACAGCATCATGGACAAGATGAACTACCCCAAAGGCCTGATCAGCTACACCACCGAACACAACCTGTCGGGGCAGAAGACCCACATGCTGCGCCCAAGGCTGATCGGCTACGCACTGGTGCTGCTGGTGATGATCGGCGCCCTGGCCACCGCCTTCGCCACCCGCTCGCTGGTGGGCTTCGACGTCAGCAAGGACCGCGTGCTGTACCGCGAGAACGCCCAGGGGCGTATCGAGAACGTGTACAGCCTCAAGGTCATGAACAAGGACCAGCGTGATCACGTGTACGTGCTGGACGCCGCTGGCCTGCCTGACCTGCGGCTCGAAGGCCAGCGGGAAATCCGCGTGGCCGCCGGCGATATCGTCAGCCTGCCGGTGCAGTTGTCGGTCGCCCCCGAGAAGCTGCCCTCGACCACCAACGAAATCACCTTCACCCTCAAAAGCGCCGATGACAGCGCTGCCGAGGTCGAAGCCAAGAGCCGCTTCATCGGCCCACAGATCCGCTGAGAGAGAATGCGAACCATGCCTGCCGCCACCGCCACCAGCCCTTGGTACAAGCACCTCTGGCCCTGGATCATCATCGGCATCCTCACCACCTCGGTATGCCTGAGCCTGACCATGGTCAGCATCGCCGTGAACAATCCCGACAACCTGGTCAACGACAATTACTACGAGGCTGGCAAAGGCATCAACCGCTCGCTGGACCGTGAATTGCTGGCGCAGAACCTGGGCTTGAAGGCCAGCGTGCACCTGGACGAGCTGACGGGCGAAGTGGACCTGCGCCTGGCCGGCAGCAGCGACCCGCAGAGCCTGGAGCTGAACCTGATTTCACCTACCCAGCCAGAGAAGGACCGTAAGGTGCTGCTGAGCCGGGTCGAGGCAGGGCGCTATGTGGGGCAACTGGAAGACAAGGTCGACGGGCGCCGCTTTGTCGAGCTGCTGGGTAGCGAAAGCGGCCAGGTGTGGCGCTTGTTCGAGGAGGAAAAAGTGGCGCATGGTGTGACCTTGCAGTTGGGCGATGAAGCCATCCAGGGCGCTGAGCACTTGTAGCGGCCTTGCCGGGGCGCCGGACCGGTCGGAAAGGGGCGCGAAGCGGCCCCAGCAACCTATGCTGCCAAGCTGAGCAATCTATGCTGGAAGCTCAAAATTTGGGGCCGCTTCGCGCCCCTTTCGCGACACAAGGCCGCT
>NZ_MOMO01000087.1:0-58934 GCF_009933855.1 Pseudomonas sp. SG-MS2
CCTGATCGCCTTCTTCAAGCGCGACTACCGCCGTGTCGCCGAGCTGCACATCGACTCGGGGTGGGTACCGGCGCACACCAAGGTCAATGAATTCGAAGCGGCCATCCGTACCGTGTGCGAGCCGATCTTCGAAAAACCGCTCAAGGACATTTCCTTCGGCCAAGTGCTGATGCGCCTGTTCCAGACTGCCCGGCGCTTCAACATGGAAGTCCAGCCGCAGTTGGTGCTGCTGCAGAAGACCCTGCTCAACATCGAGGGCCTGGGCCGCCAGCTGTACCCCGACCTTGACCTGTGGAGTACCGCCAAACCGTTCCTGGAACGCTGGATGCGCGAGCGTTACAGCCCCAAGGCCATGTTCGGCAACCTGTACAGCCAGGCCGAACAGCTGCCGCACCTGGCCGGCATGACCCGCGACCTGCTCGAACGTCTTTCCCAGCCGCACCTGCACGACCCGCAACTGCCGGAGCGGCGCCGCCAGGGCGACCGCTGGGCACTGCGCCTGCTCGGTGCCGGCCTGCTGGGTGGCGGTGCGGTGCTGGCCGCCGGCGCCGCCGAGGCCGCCAGCCTCGCCGCCCCGGCCGCCTGGCCGGCTTGGCTGATGCTGGCCGCAGGCCTTTACCTGATCGTGCGCCAATAGCCAGCCGCGCTGCTGGCTGGCACACTAGCGCAAAGGGCCCGGTACAGAAGCGGGCCCGGTTTTGGAGTCGACGATGAAAGAGTGGCTGGACGAGATCAAGTGGAACAGCGACGGCCTGGTACCGGCGATCGCCCAGGACCACAAGACCGGACGCGTGCTGATGATGGCCTGGATGAACCGCGAATCGCTGGCCCTCACTGCCGCCGAGCAACGCGCCATCTACTGGTCGCGCTCGCGTGGCAAGCTGTGGCGCAAGGGCGAGGAATCGGGGCATGTGCAGAAGCTGCACGAAATGCGCCTGGACTGTGATGCCGACGTGATCATCCTGATGGTCGAGCAACTGGGCCATATCGCCTGCCATACCGGCCGTGAAAGCTGCTTCTACCGCGTCTTCGAAGACGGCCAGTGGAAAACCGTCGATCCGGTGTTGAAAGACCCGCATGCCATCTACAACGCAGGACACTGACATGAGCGACACCCTCAACCGCCTGGCCGAAGTGCTCGAAGAACGCAAGCACGCGGCCCCCGACAGCTCCTACGTGGCCAGCCTGTACCACAAGGGCCTGAACAAGATCCTCGAAAAGCTCGGCGAAGAGTCCGTCGAGACCATCATTGCTGCCAAGGACGCAGAGGTCAGCAAGGATTGCAGTGATGTCATCTATGAAACCGCCGACCTGTGGTTTCATAGCCTGGTCATGCTCAGTGCACTGGGCCAGCACCCACAAGCCGTGCTCGATGAACTGGAACGCCGCTTCGGCCTGTCCGGGCACGATGAAAAGGCCGCTCGCGAGCCCTCGGCCTGACCAAACAGCATTCTAGGAGAGCACCATGGGTATTTTTGACTGGAAACACTGGATCGTCCTGCTGGTCGTCGTCGTCCTGGTGTTCGGCACCAAGAAGCTGAAGAACTTCGGCAGTGACCTTGGCGAATCGATCAAGGGCTTCCGCAAAGCCATGAACGAAGAAGAAAGCAAACCCGCCGAGCAGACCCCACCGCCTGCCCAGCCCGTACCGCCGGTGCAGAACACCGCACAACAGCCACAGGGCCACACCATCGAGGGCCAGGCCCAGCCGGTCCAAGAGCCGCAGCGGAAAGACTGAACCATGTTCGGCATGAGTTTCAGCGAGTTACTGCTCGTCGGCCTCGTCGCGCTGCTGGTGCTCGGCCCCGAGCGCCTGCCCGGCGCCGCGCGCACTGCAGGGCTGTGGATCGGCCGGCTCAAGCGCAGCTTCAATTCGATCAAGATGGAAGTCGAGCGCGAAATCGGTGCCGATGACATCCGCCGACAGTTGCACAACGAGCACATCCTGCAAATGGAACAGGAAGCCAAGCGCATCCTCAACCCGCTGACGCCGCCTGCCCAGCCACCCGCCGCTGTGGCCACCGAGCAGCCCGCCGCCACGCCAACATCGGCACCGGTAGCGCCGGCGCCTGCACCTGAGCAGCCCGAACAGCCCGAACAGCCTCAACCGCCGCGAGCCCCATGAGCGAAAAACCGCAAGACGACCAGCCCATGCCGCTGGTCTCGCACCTGACCGAACTGCGCACCCGCCTGCTGCGCTGCGTGGCTGCCATCTTCCTGATTTTTGCCGGGCTGTTCTCCTTCGCCCAGCAGATCTACACCCTGGTCTCGGCGCCACTGCGCGAACACCTGCCGGCCAACGCCACGATGATCGCCACCGACGTGGCCTCGCCGTTCCTGACGCCGTTCAAGCTGACCATGATCGTTTCGCTGTTCCTGGCGATCCCGTTCATCCTGCAGCAGATCTGGGGTTTTATCGCGCCTGGCCTGTATCGCCACGAAAAGCGCATCGCCATTCCGCTGCTGGTGTCGAGCATCTTCCTGTTCTATGCCGGCATGGCCTTCGCCTACTTTCTGGTGTTCCCGCTGATCTTCGGCTTCTTCGCCAGCGCCACGCCGGAAGGCGTGTCGATGATGACCGACATTTCCAGTTATCTGGACTTCGTCATGACGCTGTTCTTCGCCTTCGGTGTTGCCTTCGAGATCCCGGTAGCGGTGGTGCTGCTGGTGTGGATCGGCGTGGTAGACGTGCAATACCTGAAGAAAATCCGCCCCTACGTGATCATCGGCTGCTTCGTGGTCGGCATGATCCTGACCCCGCCCGACATCTTCTCGCAGACCTTGCTCGCCGTGCCCATGTGGCTGCTGTTCGAGATCGGCGTGCTGTGTGGCAGCCTGATCCGCAAGCGCAGCCACGCCGAAGATGACACGGCAAACGACCCCAACGACCAGCCACCAGCGACCCAGCCGTGAATCTGTTGCTTCTTGAAGAGGCCGACTTCGTGTCGGCCGACCGCGTCGTCCTTGCCGATCGGCGCTTCACCCATATGCAGGAGATTCACCGCGTGGTGGTGGGCGACAGCCTGCGCGTGGGCCGCATCAATGGCCTGATGGGCACCGCCACCGTGGTACGCCTGGCACAGCACGAAGCCGAGCTTGAAGTCGGCTTCGACCAGCCGCCGCCGGCCAAGCTGCCGCTGACCCTGGTGCTGGCCGTGCCGCGGCCGAAAATGCTGCGCAGGCTGTTCCAGACTGTCGCCACGCTGGGCGTACAGCGGTTGATCCTGGTCAACAGCTACAAGGTCGAAAAAAGCTTCTGGCAGACGCCGTTCCTCAACCCCGAGAGCATCCGCGACAACCTGATACTGGGCCTGGAACAGGCCCGCGACACGGTGCTGCCCGAGGTGGTCATCGAAAAACGCTTCAAACCGTTCGTCGAAGACCGCCTGCCTGCCATCGCCGACGGCACCCTGGGCCTGGTTGGCCACCCCGGCCCCTACCCCGCGTGCCCGCGCGCCGTCGAAGGCCCGGTGACACTGGCCATTGGCCCCGAGGGCGGCTGGATCCCCTACGAAGTCGAGCTGCTGGGCAAAGCAGGGCTCGCGCCAGTGCAGTTGGGTGACCGCATCCTGCGTGTGGAAACCGCCGTAACAGCCTTGCTTTCAAGGATTTTCTGACAAACGGGTCAGGATTTTCCCATCAAGTTTCCCCGGCGCAGGCCGATGCCTAGGCAACACAACAATAATCCGTGCTGCCAAGTTTACCGGGGAGTCGAACATGTTCCGATGGGTTACCGAAACGCTGGGAAATGTGAGCGTCAATCGCAAACTGGGGCTGGGCTTTGGCCTGGTACTGTTACTGACTTTGGCCATCACCTTCACTGGCTGGCAAGGCATGAACAGCATCATCGACCGTGGTGACAAGCTGGGCAATATCTCGGTCATCAGCCAGGGCACCCAGGAACTGCGCATCGCGCGTCAGCATTACCAGCGCGATCGCAACGAAGCGGCGATCGGCGAACTGGAAAAAGCCCTCGCTGGCCTCGACCGCCAGATCAGCCTCATGCTCGGCCAGATCGAGCAACCCATCGATCATCAGCGCCTGCAGCAACAGCAGGAGGCGGTGCGCAAATATCAGCAAGCTTTCGCCGACCTCAAGCAGGCCGGGCAACGACGCGAAGCCAGCCGAAGCGCACTGGGTGACAGTGCCGACAAGGCAGCCGAGCTTATCAGCAGGGTGCAGGAGCGCCTGCTGCAAGCCGGCGATATCACGCCCTACCAGAGCACGGTAGAGGTCAGTGCCCTGCTACAGCAAGCACGCTTCCAGGTGCGCGGCTACACCTACAGTGGCGAAGCGAACTACCAGCAGACTGCGCTCAACGCCATCGACCAGGCCATGACCAACCTCAAGGCGCTACCGGCCAAGCTGCCCGCCGAATATGCCGCCAGCCTCGATGACTCGATGTCGGCCCTCGCCGCTTACCGCGATGCGGTCAACCAGTTCGGTAGCGCGCAATCGGCCAGTGATCAGGCCCTGCAGGTGATGACTGATCAAGGCACCGTGCTGATGGATAACAGCCAGAAGATGACGGTTTCACAGACCGAAGTCCGCGATGCAGGCTCGCGCAAGGCAAAAACCTTGCTTGCCTCAGCCACGGCACTGGCGTTGGTACTGGGCCTGCTCGCGGCCTGGGCCATCACTCGGCAGATCATCGTCCCGCTGCGCCAGACACTGGCCGCCGCCGAGCGCGTGGCCAACGGCGACCTGCGCCAGGACCTTCTGGCAACCCGCCGCGACGAGCTGGGGCAGTTGCAGGCCAGCATGCAGCGCATGACCCAAGGCCTGCGCGAACTGATCGGTGGTATCGGTGACGGTGTCACGCAGATCGCCAGCGCCGCCGAAGAGCTTTCGGCGGTAACCGAGCAGACCAGCGCCGGGGTCAACAACCAAAAGGTCGAAACCGATCAGGTGGCCACCGCGATGAACGAAATGGCGGCCACCGTGCATGAAGTGGCACGCAATGCTGAGCAAGCCTCAGAGGCGGCCCTCATGGCGGACCAGCAGGCGCGTGAAGGTGATCGGGTTGTCAGCGAAGCGGTGGCGCAAATCGAGCGCCTGGCCGGTGAAGTGGTCAACTCCAGCGAGGCGATGAACCAGCTCAAGGCCGAAAGCGACAAGATCGGCAGCGTGCTGGATGTGATCAAGTCGGTGGCCCAGCAAACCAACCTGCTGGCCCTCAATGCGGCCATCGAAGCGGCGCGGGCCGGTGAGGCCGGCCGTGGCTTTGCCGTGGTCGCCGACGAAGTGCGCAGCCTGGCGCAGCGTACCCAGCAGTCCACCGAAGAGATCGAAGAGCTGATTGCCGGTTTGCAAAGCGGAACCCAGCGAGTGGCCAGCGTGATGGACGCCAGCCGCCAGCTCACCGACAGCAGCGTCGAGCTTACCCGCCGCGCCGGCACTTCGCTGGAGACCATCACCCGAACCGTGTCGTCGATCCAGGCGATGAACCAGCAGATCGCCACGGCCGCCGAACAGCAGAGTGCGACTGCCGAGGAGATCAACCGCAGCGTGATCAATGTGCGGGATATCTCCGACCAGACTTCGGCGGCGAGTGAGGAGACGGCCAGTTCCAGTGTCGAGCTTGCGCGGCTGGGCACGCACCTGCAGGACCTGGTAAGGCGCTTCAGGCTGTAAGCCCGTACTGGCCCCATCGCTGGCGAGCCAGCAATGGGGCCAGTGTGAATTCCCACACGCGCTGCTGAAATTTCCTACCCAATTCTCAGGTCAAGTCCTACAAGCCTTCCGCCGATGGGCAGGGGTGTCATGCCAGCAAAACGCCGGCATGGCTCCCCTACTCAACTGGATGGAGACTTGCCATGTTCGGCTACCTCAACCGCAGGATTGGCAACATCAGCGTCGGCGCCAAGCTCGCTCTGGGTTTTGCCGTGGTACTGCTGCTCACCGTGGCCACTGCCGCCAGCGGCTGGCGCGCCCTGGGCGACGCCATTACGCGCTCGGAGCAGCTCAGCGAGATTGGCCAGATCAATGATCTGGTCAAGGACCTGCGCGCCGAGCGCATCACCTACAGGGTGTTGGCCGATGATGCCAGCAAGGCGCAGATCACCCGCATCCTGCAACAACTCGACGCCATGCTGACCGCGCTGCAGCAACGCAGCAGTGTCGATGAATCACGCCAGATGCTGGCCCAGAAGCTGCAATTGCTGCAGCGCCTTCACGAAAATTTCGCCACCTTGCAGCGCACCGTTGAAAGCCGGCGTGGGTTGCGCGAGGCAATGCAGGCGCAAGAGCAGAAGCTCAACGGCGTCATCGACGAACTGGAAACCCAGGCCCTGCTGAAGATGCCCGCCGACAGCCAACAAAGCGGCCTGCTGGGCCTGATGGACAGCCTCACCCGGCATGTGGACGGCGCCAACCAGCAGAGCCTGGTGCCGGCGTACACCTTCTCGCCGCTGGAGGACTTCGCCAAGGTTGGCGAGGCGGCGCTGGATGCTGCCGACAAAAGCCTCGGGCAGTTGATCCAGGCACTTGCCCCCTTGGGCCTTTCGCGAGCAGTGATGGAACAGCCTGGCGTGGAACTGGGGAAATACCGCGCCAGCCTCGAGCAGTACCGACGCGCCGCCTTGAGTGTCGAGCAGTTGCAGAACGACATGGAGCAGATGGGCAACGAACTGCGTGCTGTGAGCCTGGAGCTGGGTAAAAGGAAGGTCGAGCAGCGCGACAGCGAAGCACTGGCCGCCCGCTCGCTGTTGACCAGCGTTGCGGTGCTGGCCTTGCTGGTGGGCGTAGCAGCCGGCTGGCTGATCACCTTGCAGATCACCCAGCCGCTACGCCAGACCCTGGCGGTGGCAGCGCGCATCGCCCGGGGTGACCTGAGCCAGGTGGAGCCTGTGGGTCGTCGTGACGAAATGGGCCAGCTGCAGGCCAGCATGCAGGAAATGACCCTGAGCCTGCGCAAGCTGATCGGCGGTATCGATCAAGGTGTTGGCCATTTGTCTCAGGCCGCCACACAACTGGCAGCCAGCAGCGAGGACACCAAGCTGCGCATCAGCCAGCAGCGCGAGGAAACCGATCAGGTCGCCACTGCCATGAACCAGATGAGCGCCACGGTCCAGGAAGTCGCGCAAAACGCCGAACAAGCTTCATTGGCGGCAACCAACGCCGACCAGCAGGCCCAGCAGGGCGATCAGGTGGTGACTGAAGCCATTGGCCGTATCGAGCAACTGGCCAGGCAGATGGATGATTGCCTGGCAGCTATGCAGCATCTGGCGGGCGAAAGCCAGCGTATCGGCAGCATTCTCGATGTGATCAAGTCGGTCTCCGAGCAAACCAACCTGTTGGCGCTCAACGCTGCCATCGAGGCTGCCCGAGCAGGTGAGGCGGGCCGTGGTTTTGCCGTGGTGGCTGACGAAGTGCGCGGCTTGGCGCAGCGTACACAGCAGTCCACGGAGGAGATCGAGCAATTGATCGAAAGCTTGCACAACGGCACCGACGAGGTGACCAGCCTGCTCGACAACAGCAAACGCCTGACCGAGCAAAGTGTCGAGCTGAGCCGCAAGGCCGGGGATGCCTTGAGCCAGATCACCGATACGGTGTCGAGCATCCAAGGCATGAACCAGCAGATTGCCACGGCCAGCGAGCAACAGAGTGTAGTGGCCGAACAGATAAACCGCAGTGTGATCAGCGTGCGCGATGCCTCGGACCAGACCAGTGCGGCCAGTGAACAAACGGCAGCTTCAAGCGGCGAGCTGGAGCAGCTGGGCCAGCAGCTGCGAGGTATGGTCGGGCGTTTCAGCCTCTGAAAGCTTCAAGCCACAAGCTAAAGCCGAACGCTATGGACCGCCCATCACCGCCCGGCTTTAGCTTGCAGCTGCTTTCAGAGCACTTGGCGCAGGAACGCTTGCGCCCGCGGATCTTTCGGCGAGGTAAAGAACGCCGCAGGCGCCGAATCCTCCAGCAGCTTGCCGTGATCGAAGAACAGCACGCGGTCGGCCACTTCGCGGGCAAAACCCATTTCATGGGTCACGCAGACCATGGTCATGCCTTCCTGGGCCAGTGTCTTCATCACGTCCAGCACTTCACCGACCATTTCCGGGTCGAGCGCGGAGGTCGGCTCGTCGAACAGCATCACCTTGGGTTCCATCGCCAGCGCACGGGCAATCGCCACCCGTTGCTGCTGACCACCGGAAAGCCGCGAGGGGTACTCATTGGCCTTCTCCGAGATACCCACCTTTTCCAGCAACGCCCGCGCCTTGGCCTCACGCTCTGCCTTGCCACGCTTGCGCACGACCTTCTGCGCCAGGCAAAGGTTTTCCAGCACCGTCATGTGCGGGAACAGGTTGAAATGCTGGAACACCATGCCGACTTCGCGGCGGTAGGCGTTGATGTCGGTTTTCGGGTCTTCCAACCGCAGCCCGTTGATGGCCACATGGCCCTCGTCGAAATGCTCCAGGCCGTTGAGGCAGCGCAGGAAGGTCGACTTGCCGGACCCCGACGGGCCAAGCACCACGACCACTTCACCCTTGGCCACCTGGGTGGTGACGTTGTCCACCGCACGCACTACCTGGCCTCGGGTGTCGAACACTTTCAAAAGGTCACGGACTTCAATCACTTTGCGCAAGCCTCCGCTCGAGCCGGCTGGCCAGATGCGACAGCGGCAGGTTGATCAGCAGGTACAGGCCTGCCACGCAGAACCAGATCTCGAATGTCGAGAACGAAGTGGTGATGGCCTCACGGCCGCTCTTGGTCAGTTCGGTGATGGCGATCACCGAGACCAGCGAGGTGTCCTTGACCAGGCTGATGAACTGCCCGGCCAGCGGAGGCAGTACGCGTTTGAACGCCTGCGGCAGGATCACGTGGCGCATCGACTGGCTGGCGTTAAGGCCGAGCGAGCGGGCCGCCTCATTCTGCCCCTTGGCGATCGACTGCACGCCGGCCCGCACGATCTCGGCCACGTAAGCACCGGTGAACAGCGCCAGCGCCGCCACCCCGGCGAACTCACGGGACAGGTTGAGCACGGTACCGATGAAGAAGTAGAAGATGAATATCTGCACCAGCAGCGGCGTGCCGCGCACCAGTTCGACATAGACGGTCGACAGGTCGCGCAGGGTCGGGTTGTTAGACAACCGGCACAACCCGGCAAACAGGCCGATCACCAGGCCCAGCGCCCCGGACACCACCGAGATCCACAAGGTGGTCCACAGGCCCCAGGCCAGTGGGCCAGCAGCCCAGTGACGGATGACGCCGACCTGATCACCTTCGGCCACATCGTCACCGCGGCTCAGTTGCAGGCTGTCCTTGGCCACATCGAGCACCTGCTCACCGCCGTTCTCATCCTTGAGCGTAACGCGGGCGTTATCGCCTGAGACGACGATGTCCTGCACCGTGCCGTAATCGCTGGCACGCTGCACGTCCTCGGCCTTGTAGGCAAAGTATTGTGGTACGCGGTTCCAGCGCCACTCGTAGGAGATCATCGAGGTGGCCAGGTACAGGCTGATCGCCAGGCCCACCAGGACCAGGGCCGTCAGCGCATGCCAGGGCCATTGGGCTTTCTTGTGTTTGATCACGGGGTTACTCCAGAAAGCGGCAAGCCGCAAGCCACAAGCTGCAAGGAAAAGCAGACCGCGTATTGGCCCGCCTCCTCTTGCAGCTTGCAGCTTGCGGCTTGAAGCTACTTCTTATTCCATTTCCTTCAGCCAGTCCTTGTTCTTGAACCACTTGTCGTGGATACGATCGTAGGTCCCGTCATGCTTGATCTGGTGCAGGAAGTTGTTGATGAAGTTGATGCTGTCGTAATCGCCCTTCTTCAAGCCGAATGCCAGCGGCTCGTAGGTGAAGGGCTCGTCGAGGAACAGCAGCTTGCCGGCACCGGCCTTGTCGACCGCCACCACGTTGTACGGCGCATCGTAGACAAAGGCATCAGCCTTGCCGTTGACCACGTCCATCACCGCTTCCTGCTCATTGTCGTAGCCATGGTACGTGGCCTTGGCGATCAGCTTCTTGGCGACCATCTCGCCGGTGGTACCGAGCTTGGAGGTGATGCGGTACTTCTCGTTGTTCAGGTCTTTGTACGACTTGATCTCGCCAGCCAGATCCTTGCGGATCAGCAGGGTCTGGCCAACCACGATGAACGGTTCGCTGAAGTTCAGGCGCAGGTTGCGTTCCTGGGTCAGGGTCATGCCGCTGCCGATCATGTCGAACTTGTCGGTCAGCAGGGCCGGGATGATGCCGTCATAGGCGGTGGAGACGGTCTCCAGCTTGACGCCCATGGATTTGGCCATGGCTTTGAGGATATCGACTTCGAAGCCGATGATTTCGCCGCGCTTGTTGGTCATCTGGAACGGCATGTAGGTCGGGTCCATGCCCACCCGCAAGGTACCGCGCTTGACCGCGTCGTCGATGGCACCGGCCTGGGCCGAGGCCACCGCGACCAGCGCCGTGACGCCGACCAGCAGCCGCGAAAGGTATTTCTTCATCATCACCAAGTCCCCTAGCAAGAAAAGTAGCGAATCTTATTGTTGGCACGGCCGTACCGGCCGGCATGGCTTATCGGAGAGGGATGCTAACGCATGGCGGCCCTGGGACCTAGAGCCGGGGGGGACTTTGTTGGCCAAAATCCGAGGGGATGAGAAAGATTGGAAAACCCTGTCGCCGGCAAGCCGGCGAAAGGGCCGCATAGCGGCCCCTAGGGTAGATCAGGCGCCAACCAGGCTAGGTTGTGCCTCGTCCGCCGGGTGCAACGGCAACAACGGCGAATGTGGGTCGTTGTTGATCGATGCACGCCACACGTCGATCCAGGCGGCATTGTGCTCGGCCCATACCTGCGCATGCAGGCGCGCCAAGGCTACCGGGTCGCTCAGCAAGGCAAGGCGAGTACCCAGGTCCAGCCCCTCGGGCCCGACCTCGATCGCTTTGGCAAGGCGCTCGGCGCGCATCGCCTCGATCGGTGCTGCCTGGCCATGACGGGCAGTGGCCATGGCACAGGCCAAGGCGTTCTGCCGAGGGTCGACCACAGCGCGGACAAAGCCGTCGTGCAGGGCGTGCCAGCGGTTCTCGTGGGTGTACTGGTCGGTGGCGAGCAGCTCCTGGGGCGTTGCGTACTCCTCAGGGATCAGGAACAGCTTCTCGTCCTTGGCCGCCAGGCCCAGGCGTGTGCGGCTGGAGATCACCGAAACGGGGATCGACAGCACCAGCGAACCAACGATCGGCGCCAGCCACCACAGGAAGCTCGGGTTCAGCCACGCCACCAGCGCAGCCCAGGCAATACCCAACAGGGTTTGCGGGCCGTGGCGACGTACCGCCTCGCTCCACGGGGTGGAGTCGTCGTCACGCTGCGGCGAGTTCCAGGTCGCAGCCCAGCCGAGGAATGCGGCCAGCACGAAGCGGGTGTGGAAGATCATCCGCACTGGCGCCAGCAGCATGGAGAACAGCATCTCCATCAGCATCGACAAGGTGACCTTGAACCGCCCGCCGAACTCGACCGCGCCCTTGGCCCAGATCAGGATGATACTGAGCAGCTTGGGCAAGAACAGCAGCACGATGGTGGTGGAGAACAGCGCGACGGCCTTCTCCGGGTGCCACTGCGGCCACAGCGGGTAGAGCTGGTACGGCTCGATGAAGTATTGCGGCTCCATCAGCGTGTTGGTTGCCAGCAGCGCGGTCGACAGCACCAGGAAGAAGAACCACAGCGGCGCCGACAGGTAAGACATCACGCCCGTGAGGAACACCGCACGGTGCACCGGGTGCATGCCCTTGACCAGGAACAGGCGGAAGTTCATCAGGTTGCCGTGGCACCAGCGGCGGTCGCGCTTGAGCTCGTCGAGCAGGTTCGGCGGCAGCTCTTCATAGCTGCCCGGCAGGTCATAGGCAATCCACACGCCCCAGCCGGCACGGCGCATCAGCGCCGCTTCGACGAAGTCGTGGGAAAGGATCGCGCCGGCGAAAGCGCCCTTGCCAGGCAACGGCGCCAGGGCGCAGTGCTCGATGAAAGGCTTCATGCGAATGATCGCGTTGTGGCCCCAGTAGTGCGACTCGCCCAGTTGCCAGAAGTGCAGGCCGGCGGTGAACAGCGGGCCGTACACGCGGGTGGCGAACTGCTGCATGCGCGCATACAGCGTGTCCATACCCGAGGCTTTGGGCGCGGTCTGGATGATGCCAGCGTCCGGATTGGCCTCCATCAGGCGTACCAGGCTGCTCAGGCACTCGCCACTCATGACGCTGTCGGCGTCGAGCACGACCATGTACTTGTATTCGCCACCCCAGCGACGGCAGAAGTCGTCGAGGTTGCCGCTCTTGCGCTTCACGCGGCGGCGGCGGCGGCGATAGAAGATGCGGCCGAAGCCTTTGGTCTCGCGGCACACGTCCAGCCAGGCCTGTTGCTCGGCCACGGCAATGTCAGTGTCGTTGGTATCGCTGAGCACGAAGAAATCGAAACGGTCGAGGTTGCCGCTGGCGGCGACCGACTCGAAGGTCGCCCGCAGCCCTGCGAACACGCGCGGCACGTCTTCGTTGCAAATAGGCATCACCAGCGCGGTACGTGCTTCAGGAGCGATCGGCTCGCTGCCGGCACTGCTGCCGGAGATACGGTATTTGTCGCGGCCGGTGAGCAGCTCGAGGAAGCCCATCAGCGCCGTCCAGAAGCCCGCCGACACCCAGCAGAAGAGGATGCCGAAGAGGATCAGGATGGACGTTTGCAACGCGTACGGCCAGACCTGCACTACGGTGTCCCACAACGGCTGGTTGACCACTTCGTCGAGGTCGACGAACGACCAGCCCTGGTAAGGCAGGATGCCCTTCATGTACCAGCCGGCGACGAGCGTCTGGCCGATCATGAGGGTCAGCAGGATATAGCGGCGAATCGAGCCGACCGTGCGCCAGCGCGCCAGCGGCAACTCGCGCTTTGGCGGCTGCGGCGCGTTGGGGCGGCCGGTCATGCGCCGCCACATGCGGATCAGCACATTGGTGCGCCATGGCTCGGGCACGACCCGGGTACGCTTGATCGGCGGTGCGATCTTCAGGCAAAGCCGGCCGCTGCCGTCGACGCCAAGCATCTGGGCATCTTCCAGTTCGGCCGCGCTGCCTACAGTCAGGCGCGGGCCCACCGAGGCCTGCACGGCCTCAGTGGTGGTGGCGGTCGCATTGCCCGCCAGGCGTTGGTGCAACTCACTGAACGAGGTGCAACTGGCGAGTTCCGCGCGCTGCTCATCGCTCAGTGGGAGGTGGGCCAGGTACTCGCCAAGCGATTCCGGCCTTGCGCTTGAGTTACTCATCGGCAGGCAACTGATAGCTCCAGGTCTCGGTCAGCACTTTTTCGGTGGTGGCCGGGGTCCCGTTGGTGGATGCCGCATCGGCGGCAGGTTGTTCGGCCTTGGCAGGTTGCTCGGCCTTGGCGGCTTTTTCAGCCTTGCCATGCTTGGCTGCGGTCTTGTCGTGTTTGGTGTCTTCGGCAGGCTTGGCTGCTTCGACCGGAACATCGCTGACCAGTGCGGCCCGCATCTCGGTAGCCTTTTTGGCCTCCTTGATCTTCAACCGCAAAGTCAGGCGCCAGCCCTTGGTCTCTGGGTTATAGCGCAGATTGTTCTCGACCACTTCTGCGTTGTCGCCGACGCTGATCTGGCTGCGTACCGCGGCGTCTTCCGGCAGGGCTGCCAAGGCCGGGCCGGCGAAGTCGACCAGGAACGCTACGCTACCGTCTGGTTGACGGATCAGGTTGGACTGCTTGACGTCACCGGTGGAACGCATGGTCTGGGTAACCGAACCCAGCTCCTGGGCCTGGAAACGCGACTCGTCGATGGTCCAGTGCATGCGGTAGTCGTATTCGAACGGCTTGCCCGGCTCCGGCAGGGTTTCCGGGCTCCAGAAGGCAACGATATTGTCGTTGGTTTCGTCGGCAGTCGGGATCTCGACCAGATCGACGGTGCCTTTGCCCCAGTCGCCCTTAGGCTCGATCCAGGCGCTCGGACGCTTCTGGTAGTTGTCATCGAGGTCTTCGTAATCCTTGAAATCGCGATGACGCTGCATCAGGCCGAAACCGCGCGGGTTCTCGACGCTGAAGTTGCTCACCGACAGGTGTTTGGGGTTGTTCAGCGGGCGCCACAGCCACTCGCCGTTACCGGCGTGGATCGACAGGCCTTCGGAGTCATGCAGGGCCGGGCGATAGTTCATGACCTTGGAGGGCTGGTTAGGGCCGAACAGGTACATGCTGGTCAGCGGCGCGATGCCCAGACGGCTGACGTGGTCACGCAGGAACACGCGGGACTGCACATCGACCACGGTATCGTTGCCCGGGCGCAGGATCAGCTTGTAGGCGCCGGTGGAGCGCGGCGAATCCAGCAGGGCGTAGATCACCAGGTGCTTGTCGGCCGGCTTGGGTTTCTCGACCCAGAATTCGGTGAACCGCGGGAACTCTTCGCCCGACGGCAGCGCGGTGTCGATGGCCAGGCCACGGGCCGACAGGCCGTACACATGCCCTTTGCCGACCACACGGAAATAACTGGCCCCCAGCAGGGTCATGATTTCATCCTGCTTGTCGGCCTTGTTGATCGGGTAAAGCACGCGGAAACCGGCGTAGCCCAGGTTCTTGGTGGTATCCGGGTCGTGGGGCACGTCGCCGAACTCGAAACGGCTCGGGTCGTACTTGATTTCCTCGACGGTGGTGGCGGTGACTTCGTTGATTTTCACCGGCGTGTCGAAGTGCATGCCCTGGTGGTAGAAGGACAGCTTGAACGGCGTCTTGTCCTTGGCCCACTCGGCCTTTTCCTGCAGGAAGCGAATCTTCTGGTAGTCGGCGAACTTCATGTCGCGGAAGACTGCCGGCAGATTGCTTTTCGGTGCTTCGTACTTCTGGCCGGCGAGATCCTTTGCCTTGGCTGCAACATCGTCAAGATTGAATGCCCACAGCTGGCCCGCGCTCATCAGGCCGACCAGTGCGGCACTGGCCATCAGGGCCTTGCGCAGCCGATTGCCGGGGATTCTAGATGCTTTATGGGGACTAACAATCACGAGCAACCCTCGCCGAAAACAGATCATGAAACCAACGGCCAGCGACAAATGCCGGGTTGGCGAGCACTGTTCGGACCCCGTGAGGGCGTAATGATTCCCCAAACGGTTCCAGACAATGCTCGAGTCAGAGTAAAACGAACCTGCGAACGCAGGCCCTAACAGCGCGCGATTATCCAGCAGGATGCGTTACAACGCATCAGGCTGGATCAACTATTTATCGTACAAAACACCTTGTTTCGCGCAACCAAGGCCGTTTTTTCCTTCATATTTGTAACAGAAAAGTCACAGGGCCATCATTGACCAGGTGCACCTGCATGTCAGCACCGAATCGGCCGCTTGCCACATCTGCATGCTGGCCCTGGGCTTGCTGCAAAAGATAGTCGAACAGTTCGGCACCGAGCGCTGGCGGCGCAGCCGTCGAAAAGCTCGGACGCATGCCACTGCGGGTGTCCGCAGCCAAGGTGAACTGGGACACCAGCAGCAAACCGCCGCCCACATCCTTGAGGGACAGGTTCATCTTGCCCTGCTCATCGCTGAAAACGCGGTAGTTGAGCAACTTGTGCAACAGCTTATCGGCCTGTTCACGGGTATCTTCAGGCTCTACCGCCACCAGCACCAACAAGCCTTGGTCGATGGCGCCGACAATTTCACCCGCCACCTCTACCCGCGCGCCGCGCACACGCTGCAGCAGCCCCTTCATGCTTCTTCCAGCGGCAAATCGAGCAGGCGACGGGCCATCTGATCGGCTGCCCGTACCAGCGCATCGGTGATCCCAGGCTCGGACGCCGCATGGCCCGCGTCGCGGATCACCTTCAGCTCACTGTTGGGCCATGCCTGATGCAATGCCCAGGCGTTATCCAGCGGGCAGATCACATCATAGCGGCCATGCACGATCACGGCCGGCAGGTGGGCGATCTTGGGCATGTCGCGGATCAACTGGTCGGGTGCAAGGAACGCGTTGTTCATGAAGTAGTGGCATTCGATGCGAGCGATGGACAAGGCCCGCTGCGGCTCGGAGAAGCGGTCGATCACCAGCGGATTGGGGCGCAGGGTGGCAGTGCGGCCCTCCCAGGTGGACCAGGCCTTGGCGGCATGCATCTGGGCGATCTGATCGTTGCCGGTCAGGCGCTTGTGGAATGCCTTGACCAGGTCATTACGCTCATCCGGCGGAATCGGCGCGATGTAGTCCTGCCAGTAATCGGGGAACAGGCGGCTGGCGCCCTCCTGATAGAACCACTCGATCTCTTGCGGGCGGCACAGGAAGATGCCGCGCAGGATCAGGCCGTGAACCCGCTCGGGGTGGGTCTGGGCATAAGCCAGGGCCAGGGTCGAGCCCCAGGAGCCGCCGAACAGCACCCACTTGTCGATGCCCAGGTGCTCGCGAATGCGCTCCAGATCCTCGACCAGGTGCCAGGTGGTGTTGTTCTCCAGGCTTGCGTGCGGGGTGGAACGGCCACAACCGCGCTGATCGAACGTGATGATGCGGTACAGGTTGGGGTCGAAATAGCAACGGCTCTGGGCATCGCAACCCGCGCCCGGGCCACCGTGGATGAACACCACCGGCAGACCTTCAGGCGAGCCGCTTTCATCGACATACAGCACATGCGGCGCTTCCACGGCCAGATCGTGCCGGGCGTAGGGTTTGATCTGCGGGTAGAGGGTCTGCATTGCGCACTCCGTGTGAGGATTTAGTCTGCCGTTGGGCATCATAAACCTGAATTGCGCTTTGAGCATGCTCTGCCGCTACAGCGTGAGCCCTGCATTGAAACAGGCCCGGTGGGCTTGCTACTTGCCGTAGCGTAGCTCGCCCCAGGCAAGCGCCTGTTCCAGCAGGCGCTGAAGCACCTGACGGGTCGGTTGCGCCAGATCCTCACGATAGGCGAAGGGCTCGGTTTCATTCATGTACGTGCTTTGCGCCAACTCCAGCTGCACAGCATGAATCTGCCGGGCAGGGTCGCCATAGTGGCGGGTGATGTGCCCGCCCTTGAAACGCCCGTTGAGTACATGGCTGTAGCCCGGCGCCTCGGCACACACGCCCGACAGCCACTGCGCCAGCTCAGGATCACAACTGGCACCGTTGAAGGTCCCCAGGTTGAAGTCCGGCAGCTTGCCGTCGAACAGGTGCGGGATCAGCGAACGGATCGAGTGTGCGTCCCATAAAAGGGCGTAGCCGAACTGCTCACGCAGGCGGGCCAGTTCGCGCTCGATGGTGGCGTGGTATGGCCGCCAGATCTGCTCCAGGTAAGTGGCCCGTTCGTCGGCAGAGGGTGCCTGCCCCTGCTTGAACAGCGGCGCACCGTCGAACAGTGTGGCCGGATACAGGCCCGTGGTTGCACCTGCGTACAAAGGCGTGTCGTCATCCGGCCGGTTAAGGTCGATGACGAAGCGCGAATACTCTGCCGCCACCACACTGGCCCCCAGCTCATGGGCGAAATCGTAGAGGCGCGGGATATGCCAGTCGGTGTCCGGCAGGCTGCGCGCCTCGTCGACCAGGCCGTCGCGCACGGCCGGGGTCAGCTTGAGCCCCGCATGGGGCATGCTGATCAGCAGGGGCAAACGGCCCTGGTGGAAACTCAGTACCTTGTCCATCTCGCCTCGCTCAGTGGGATATTTCATGGCCTTTGCGCACCACGCGCTTTGGCAGGTCGCCGCCCAGCCAATAGGCCAGGTCGGCGGGGCGCTCGATCTGCCAGGCGACAAAGTCCGCCACCTTGCCGACTTCCAGCGAACCATGGGTGTCGCCCATGCCCAGCGCCGTGGCGGCATGGATGGTAACGCCAGCCAGGGCTTCTTCCGGCGTCATGCGAAACAGCGTGCACCCCATGTTCAGCATCAGCCGCAGCGACAGACCTGGCGATGTGCCAGGGTTGAGGTCGCTGGCAAGGGCAATCCTCACGCCGTGGCGGCGCAAGGCGTCCATTGGAGGCAGTTGGGTTTCGCGCAGGAAGTAGAACGCGCCGGGCAGCAGCACGGCGACAGTGCCAGCCTCGGCCATGGCCACGGCGTCTTCCTCGGTCATGAATTCCAGGTGGTCGGCCGACAGCGCCTGGTAGCGCGCTGCCAGGCTGGAGCCGTGCAGCGACGAGAGCTGCTCGGCGTGCAGCTTGACCGGCAAGCCCAGTTCGCGGGCTTTGATGAACACCCGCTCGACCTGCGCCGGGGAAAACGCCAGGTGCTCGCAGAACGCGTCCACGGCGTCCACCAACCCCTCGGCGGCGAGTGCAGGCAGCATCTGGTCGCAGATATGCGCAATGTAGTCGTCGGCGCGACCGGCATATTCCGGCGGCAAGGCGTGGGCGGCCAGGCAGGTAGCGCGCACAGCAACCGGCAATTCGTCGGCCAGGCGCCTGGCCACACGGAGCATCTTGCGCTCGTTGGCCAGGTCCAGGCCGTAGCCGGACTTGATTTCGATTGTGGTTACACCATCGCGCATCAGCGCCTGTACCCGCTGGCGGGCACTGGCGAACAGCTCATCCTCGCTGGCCGCGCGGGTGGCCCGCACGGTACTGGCGATGCCCCCGCCTTGCGCAGCGATTTGGGCATAACTCACACCCTGCAAGCGCTGCTCGAACTCGCCACTGCGGTTGCCACCGAACACGGCGTGGGTGTGGCAGTCGATCAGCCCGGGGGTGACCCAGGCATTGCCCAGGTCAACCGTACGTTGCGCCTCGACCGGCCGCATTTCGCCACGTGGGCCGAGCCATTCGATCACGCCGCCGCTGGTAACGATCGCTGCGTCCTCGATGATCGAGTAACGGCCGTCCACCATGGTTGCCACATGGCAGTGCTGCCAGAGGGTTCTCATATGCAATCTCCTGAACTAGCGATGCAGCTCGGCCGCCGCCTGGGCCACCTCGCCCTGCCCTGCTCGCGGCTTGCACCACAACAGGTAGGACGCAACCAGGAACACCACCCAGATCACACCGACAAGCAACGCTGCCTGTGTATCGGGGAAGTAACCGAGCACGCCAAAGATGAACACCATGAACGCAATGGCCATGGCCGGGCCGTAGGGCCAGAACGGTACCGGAAACTTGAGCCGGGCCGCTTCCTCGCGGCTCATGCTGCGGCGCATGGCAACCTGGGTAACCAGGATCATCAACCACACCCACACGGTGGCGAACGTGGCGATGGACGCGATCAGCAGAAACACGTTCTCGGGGATCAGGTAGTTGAGCACCACGCCAATCAACAGCGCAGCCCCCATCACCACCACGGTCATCCACGGCACTCCGTGCCTGGACAGCTGGCTGAAGCCGCGTGGCGCATGGCCTTGCTGGGCCAGGCCGTACATCATGCGACCCGCGCCGAAGATGTCACTGTTGATGGCAGAAACCGCAGCGGAAATCACCACGACGTTGAGCACTGCCGCCGCCGATCCGATGCCCAGGTTGCTGAATATCTGCACGAAGGGGCTACCTTCGCTGCCGATCTGCGGCCACGGGTAAAGGCACATCAGCACGAACAGGGTCAGTACGTAGAACAGCAGGATACGCAACGGCACGGCATTGATGGCCCTGGGGATGACCCGTTGCGGGTCCTTGGCCTCACCGGCAGTGACGCCGATGATTTCGATGCCGCCGAAGGCGAACATGACCACCGCGAAGGACGCGATCAAGCCGCCGACGCCATTGGGCATGAAGCCGCCGTGCTCGACCAGGTTGCTCAAACCGACCGCATGCCCGGTGCCAACCTGGCTGAAGCCGAAGGCCATGATGCCA
Source organism: Pseudomonas sp. SG-MS2 (assembly GCF_009933855.1). Lineage (NCBI taxonomy): Bacteria > Pseudomonadati > Pseudomonadota > Gammaproteobacteria > Pseudomonadales > Pseudomonadaceae > Pseudomonas > Pseudomonas sp. SG-MS2. Next base: position 19,680 of record NZ_MOMO01000087.1, read on the forward strand.
AGGCCGGCAAGGATCATCGCGACGATGGCACCGACCTTGAGCAGCGACAGCCAGAACTCCATCTCGCCGAACACCTTGACGTTGCACAGGTTCAGGCCGCCGATCAGGAAGACGATGCCCAGCACCCAGATCCAGCGGGCCACTTCAGGAAACCAGAAGCCCATGTAGATACCAAAGGCGGTGACATCGGCGATGGCGACGATGACCATTTCGAAGGCGTAGGTCCAACCGAGGATGAAGCCGGCCATGGGGCCGAGGTAGGTGGTGGCGTAATGGCCGAAGGAGCCGGCGACCGGGTTGTGCACGGCCATCTCGCCGAGGGCGCGCATGACCATGAACACGGCGGCGCCGCCAATCAGGTAGGCCAGCAGCACGGCCGGCCCGGCCATCTGGATGGCAGAGGCCGAACCGTAGAAAAGCCCGGTACCGATTGCGGAACCGAGCGCCATGAAACGGATGTGGCGGGCCGATAGCCCACGCTTGAGACCTTGAGCTTGTTGCATGTCACGTCCTGATCTTGTTTTTGTGGTCGTGAGATCGAATGGGCCGCATGGCGGCCCCAAAGGCATCACAGGCTGGGCAGAACGCCTGCCGGCAGCAGGCCGGTCAGGCTGCCCTTGGCCAACAGCTCGACGGCCTTTTCGATATCCGGCGCAAAGAAACGGTCACGGTCGTAGTGCGGCACTTCGCTGCGCAGCGCCTGGCGCGCCTGCTCCAGCTTGGCCGAGGTCTTGAGCCCCTTGCGCAGGTCCAGCCCCTGGCAGGCGCCCAGCCATTCGATGGCCAGCACGCCGCGGGTGTTCTCGGCCATTTCCCACAGGCGCTTGCCCGCAGCCGGGGCCATCGACACGTGGTCTTCCTGGTTGGCCGAGGTGGGCAGGCTGTCGACGCTGTGGGGGTGCGACAGGGCCTTGTTCTCGCTGGCCAGGGCCGCAGCCGTGACCTGAGCGATCATGAAGCCGGAGTTGACCCCACCGTTTTCCACCAGGAACGGCGGCAGCTGCGACATGTGCTTATCCATCATCAGCGAAATGCGGCGCTCGCTCAGCGAACCGATTTCGGCGATGGCCAGGGCCAGGTTGTCAGCGGCCATGGCTACAGGCTCTGCGTGGAAGTTGCCACCCGAGATCACATCGCCCTCGGCAGCGAACACCAGCGGGTTGTCCGACACCGCGTTGGCCTCGATGCCGAGCACTTCGGCGGCCTGGCGCAACTGGGTGAGGCAGGCGCCCATGACCTGCGGCTGGCAACGCAGCGAGTACGGGTCCTGAACCTTGTCGCAGTTCTTGTGCGATTGGGAAATCTCGCTGGTATCACCCAGCAGGTCGCGGAAACAGGCGGCGGTATCGATCTGGCCCCGCTGACCACGCACGGCATGCACCCGTGCATCGAATGGCGCACGCGAGCCCAGTGCCGCTTCCACGGTCAGACCACCGCAGGCGATGGCGGCGGCGTACAGGTCTTCGGCGTAGAACAGGCCGCGCAAGGCGTAAGCCGAGGACGCCTGGGTGCCATTGAGCAGCGCCAGGCCCTCTTTGGCGGCCAGGGTCAGTGGCTCCAGGCCAGCGACGGCCAGGGCTTCAGTGGCCGACAGCCACTGGCCCTTGTACCGTGCCTTGCCTTCGCCGAGCAGCACCAGCGACATGTGCGCCAGCGGTGCCAGGTCGCCGGAGGCGCCGACAGAGCCTTTAAGCGGTATATGCGGATAGACTTCAGCGTTGACCAAGGCGATCAGCGCATCGATCACCCTGCGCCGGATGCCGGAGAAACCACGGCTGAGGCTGTTTATCTTGAGCACCATGATCAGCCGCACCAGGTCGTCGTCCAGCGGCGCGCCGATACCGGCGGCGTGGGACAGCACCAGCGAGCGCTGCAGGTTTTCCAGGTCATGGCTGGCAATACGGGTCGAAGCCAGCAGGCCGAAGCCGGTGTTGATACCGTAGGCCGTGCGGTCTTCGGCAAGGATCTGTTCGACGCAGGCGACGCTGTCGTTGATCGGCTGATCGGCGCTGGCGTCCAGGCGCAGGCGCACGGGTGCGGCGTGGATTGCGCGCAGCTGGGCCAGGGTCAGGGTGCCAGGCTTGAGGGTCAGTTCGGTCACTTCGCTACTCCATTCTGTCAGGGCCCGCAGGCCCTTTCTTGTTGTTCAGTATCGGTCAAAGTGCAGCGATCAGCCTGTGATCATTGGCAGGTCGAGGCCTTGTTCCTTGGCGCAGTCCACGGCGATGTCGTAGCCGGCGTCGGCGTGGCGCATGACACCGGTGCCCGGGTCGTTGGTCAGCACGCGGGCGATGCGTGCGGCGGCTTCATCGGTACCGTCGCAGACGATGACCATGCCCGAGTGCTGCGAGAAGCCCATGCCTACCCCCCCACCGTGGTGCAGCGAAACCCAGGTAGCGCCGCTGGCAGTGTTGAGCAAGGCGTTGAGCAGCGGCCAGTCGGAGACGGCGTCAGAACCGTCACGCATCGATTCGGTTTCACGGTTGGGGCTCGATACGGAGCCTGAGTCCAGGTGGTCACGGCCGATGACGATCGGCGCCGACAGCTCGCCGCTGCGTACCATTTCGTTGAAGGCCAGGCCCAGCTTGGCGCGAAGGCCCAGGCCAACCCAGCAGATGCGCGCTGGCAGGCCCTGGAAGCTGATGCGCTCACGGGCCATGTCCAGCCAGCGGTGCAAGTGGGCGTCGTCGGGGATCAGTTCCTTGACCTTGGCATCGGTCTTGTAGATATCCTCGGCTTCGCCGGACAGCGCAGCCCAGCGGAACGGCCCCACACCGCGGCAGAACAGCGGGCGGATGTATGCCGGTACGAAGCCTGGGAAATCGAACGCGTTGGCTACGCCCTCTTCCTTGGCCATCTGGCGGATGTTGTTACCGTAGTCGAAGGTCGGAATGCCCTGCTTCTGGAAGTCGAGCATGGCTTGTACGTGCACGGCCATGGACTGCTTGGCAGCCTTGACCACGGCAGCCGGCTCGGTCTGCGCGCGGTCACGGTACTGCTCCCAGGTCCAGCCGGCCGGCAGGTAGCCGTTGAGCGGGTCGTGGGCGCTGGTCTGATCGGTGACCATGTCCGGGCGCACGCCACGCTTGACCAGCTCCGGCAGGACTTCTGCGGCGTTGCCATGCAGGGCAATGGAGATGGCCTTGCCTTCGGCGGTGTACTTGGCGATGCGCGCCAGGGCGTCATCGAGGTCTTTGGCCTGCTCGTCGACGTAGCGGGTTTCGAGGCGGAAATCGATACGGCTCTGCTGGCATTCGATGTTCAGCGAGCAGGCGCCGGCCAAGGTCGCGGCCAGGGGCTGGGCGCCGCCCATGCCGCCGAGGCCTGCAGTCAGTACCCACTTGCCTTTGAGGCTGCCACCGTAGTGCTGGCGGCCGGCCTCGACGAAGGTTTCATAGGTGCCTTGGACGATGCCTTGGCTGCCGATGTAGATCCAGCTGCCGGCGGTCATCTGGCCGTACATGGCCAGGCCCTTGGCGTCCAGTTCGTTGAAGTGTTCCCAGTTGGCCCAGTGCGGCACCAGGTTGGAGTTGGCGATCAGAACGCGTGGAGCGTTGCTGTGGGTTTTGAATACCCCGACCGGTTTGCCCGACTGCACCAGCAAGGTTTCGTCATCTTCCAGGCGGGTCAGGGTTTCGACGATCTTGTCGTAGCAGGCCCAGTTGCGGGCGGCGCGACCGATACCACCGTAAACCACCAGTTCCTTGGGGTTTTCCGCGACCTGCGGGTCGAGGTTGTTCATCAGCATGCGCAGTGGCGCTTCGGTCAGCCAGCTTTTGGCGGTCAGCGTGTTGCCACGTGGGGCACGGATTTCAACGTCACGGTATTTATTGTTGTCGGTCACGGGAAGGGTCCTCTGCGGTCGTCCGCGGGCAGGTGTGTCGTGTTGGATATACAAACACACCTTTACTTGTATGTACAAGCATGGACAACCAAAATAGTGGGACCGCTTTTGAACAGCCTGGAGAAAACCGGGGCCGCTGCGCGGCCCTTTCGCGACACAAGGCTGAGCTGCGCCCGTCTGGGCAAACGCGATCTGTGCAGGAGCGGCCTTGTGTCGCGAAAGGGCTGCACAGCAGCCTCAGCCAGCTCAGGTTGGAATCAGCTCGATCAGGCAGAACCGCCCCTGAACCTGCAACTCCAGCAGCGTGTCGTTCCCCTCGAGCCGCAGGCAGTCATACAAGCCCAGCCGCTCCAAACCATGCCCGGCCAACTGCACCTCAACCTGGTTACTGCCCGAAAACAGCAGCACAGTCGACGCCGAACTGAACAACCGGCTGGTACCATCGAACCACTGCAAGCGCGCGCGATAGCGCTGCGGCGAGTAGATCAGGTTGAAATCACGAATCCTCTCACCCAGCAGCTTGCAACTGACCTGGCTCTCGCCAGCGAAAGCGAAGGCGTCGAACGGTAACAGCGGCCGGCTGGCCTGCCCGTCGACCAGCAGGCGCATGCCATCCCCCTGCAAGACCGTGATGATCCGCTGGTAGCCCGCAAACATCGAGAAACCACCAGACGCTTCGATATCCGCAATCGACAGGCGCCAGCCGAACCCCTCCAGGCCCTCGCCACTGTCGCGGGTGATTTCCTCGGTGAAGCCGCCGCCGTTCTTCCACGGCATCCGCGGGTAGTCCTGCGCACGCAACAACTGCAACGGGTTCATTTGCTGAAACGTCCTTCCAGGCGATGACGGGAGCCGGGGTGGATCAACCGCGCGGCCGTCACCGGCTGGCGACCGGACCAGGTACGGCGGCGAATCAGCAGGCAAGGCTCGCCCCGCTCGATCTGCAGCAGTTGGCACTCGTGGGGCTCGGCCAGGATCGCCTCGACCACGTGCTCACCCTCGGTCAGCGGTGCGACCTGGGACAAGTAGGCGTAAGGCGTCTGCCGAGTGAAATCCTGCTTGAGGTAGTCGGGCGCGATCGCCGCGTTGACGTAGCGGTCCTCGATTTGCACCGGGATGCCGTTTTCGTAATGCACGATAAGCGAATGGAACACCCGCTGGCCTTCGCGCATGTCCAGTGCCAGAGCGCGCTCGGAACCGGCCGCTTCTTCAGCAAGGGTGATCACCTGGCAGCTATGCTGGTGGCCACGCGCGGCAATCTCGTCGGCGATGTTGTTGACTTCGAACAACGCCGAGCGGCTCTTGGGTTCGGCCACGAATGTCCCTACCCCCTGCATGCGCACCAGCAGGCCTTCGGCAGTGAGCTCACGCAGGGCGCGGTTGATGGTCATGCGGCTGAATCCCAGCTGGCTGACCAGTTCGCTCTCCGAAGGGACCCGGTGATGGGGCGGCCAGCTGCCGTTGTCGATCTGCTGGATGATCATCTGTTTGACCCGCGCGTACAGCGGCGCCGGGCCCTCGCCCATCTGGGCAACCAGCGCGGAGACAGGAGGTGTCGGCACGGCGTTGGATCCTTGTGCGATTGAATGGGCGGTAGCTTGCCGCAGTTTACCCGGCAGGCAAACAACTGTATATGTATATACAAGTCAGCCATAACAGGATTTCACAGATGTCCGCCTACTTCGCCGAATGCGCCCTGCTGCCCGATGGTTGGGCCAGCGATGTCCGAATCGAGGTCGCCAGCGATGGCACAATGACCCATATCGACTCCGGCGCTTCGGCCGACGGCGCCGAACGGCTGGCCGGGCCACTTCTGCCCGGCATGCCCAACCTGCACTCGCATGCCTTTCAACGCGCAATGGCCGGCCTGGCAGAAGTGGCGGGCAACCCCAACGACAGTTTCTGGACCTGGCGCGAACTGATGTATCGCCTGGTCGGCAAGATCACCCCGGAACAACTGCAGGTCATCGCCCGCCAGCTGTACATCGAGATGCTCAAGGCCGGTTACACCTCGGTGGCCGAGTTCCACTACGTGCACCATGACCAGGCGGGCAAGGCCTATGCCGACCCAGCCGAGCTGTCCCGCCGCATCAGCGCGGCGGCGGCCAGCAGCGGTATCGGCCTGACCCTGCTGCCGGTGCTGTACAGCCATGCCGGCTTCGGTGGCCAGCCACCCAACGAGGGGCAGCGGCGCTTCATCAATTCCACCGAGCAGTACCTGCAACTGCACGCACAACTCGCTGCGACAATCGCCGCGCAACCCGCGCAGCAGGTGGGTTTGTGCTTCCACTCGCTGCGGGCGGTCACGCCGGCGCAGATTGCCCAGGTATTGGCAGCGGGCAATCAGCAATGTCCGATCCATATTCATATCGCCGAGCAACAGAAGGAAGTGGACGACTGCCTGGCCTGGAGCGGCCTGCGCCCGTTGCAGTGGCTGTATGAGCATGTGCAGGTGGATGCGCGCTGGTGCTTGGTGCATGCCACCCACGCGCAGGCTGACGAAGTGGCGGCAATGGCCGGCAGTGGCGCGGTGGCCGGTTTGTGCCTGACCACCGAAGCCAACCTGGGTGACGGGATTTTCCCGGCAGTGGACTACCTGAGCCAGGGTGGCCGGATAGGTATCGGCTCTGACAGCCATGTATCGCTGAGCGTGGTCGAAGAGCTGCGTTGGCTCGAGTATGGCCAGCGCCTTCGTGACCAGCGGCGCAACCGGCTTTATCGCGAAGATCAGCCGATGGTTGGCCGCACCCTGTATGACGCGGCACTGATGGGTGGGGCTCAGGCATTGGGGCAGCCCGTGGGTGAGCTGGCCGTGGGCAAACGTGCCGACTGGCTGGTGCTGGATGGGCAAGACCCGTATATCGCCACGGCCGACGAAGATGCAATTCTCAACCGCTGGCTGTTTGCCGGAAGCGACCGGCAGGTACGCGATGTGATGGTCAACGGGCAGTGGGTGGTGCGCCAGGGGCGCCACGGGCAAGAAGAGGAAAGCGCTCGGGCGTATGTCGAGGTGTTGCGACAGTTATTGGGCTGACAACAAAAGGGCCGCAAAGCGGCCCCCTACGGTCTCAATGCATCTGCACGATCTGCTTGTCCGCCATGCGCCAGATCAAGCGGCTGGTGTCGTAGCCCTGCTGCCGGGCCTTGGCCAGCAGGCTCTCGCGCTCCCATGCCGGCAGGGTCGGCGTACGCGACAGTATCCACAGGTACTTGCGGTCGGGGCTGCCGACAATGGCCGTGCGGTAGTGGTCGTCCACGTACAGGATCCAGTATTCGCCCTTGGTCAGGCCCGGTACCAGGCGGGTGAACCAGTTGTCGAACTCAACCCACAACCTGTCGGTATGCCCCGGCTGCTGGATGTTGGCATGCCCCTCGGCGCGCAGCCATTCGTCACCCATGGTGCGGCAGCGGCTCAGCACCCCGTACGAACCATCAGGCTTGAGGTTGTAATGCGCCTCGGACTGGGCGCATTCGCTCTGGTAAGGCATGGGCAAGCGCGCCAGCTCGTACCATTTGCCCTGGTAGCGCTTGAGGTCGATATCGCCGGCGGTCTTGGGTGCCAACGGGTCGTTGGCCGACGTGGCGCAGCCACCCAGCAGCATCACCAGGCACAACCCCAGCAGCAGGTGCAGACGCGTCATTTGAGGCCCTGCCCTGAATACATCAGTACTTTGTCAGCCGCATACTGCACGCTGATGAAGCTCTTTTCGTCCCCCCAGGTACAGCTGCTCATGCCCAGTGCGCCGGAGCACTCGGTGGGCGTGCCGAGCAGTTGCTCGACCTCGGCCTTGTTCATGCCGGCCTTGAGCTTGGAATAGTTTTCCTGATTGATCTTGCTGCACGCAGTCAGGATGACGCACAGGGACAACAGGGCGAGGGAACGCAACGACATGAAGGAACACTCCTGAAAGGTGGATGCAGGCGAGAGGCCTGCAGGGACCTTCGACGGGAAAAACGGTCCCTGGTTCCCTGGCAGGCCTTTTTCGTTCTACACCGTTGGTCGGCAGGCGCTGCGCAAACGATTAATGTTTTGCCGTGCCGAGTCGACACAGCGGACACGCTGTGACGCGTGATCGCAGCCCTCCTCCGCCTTGCCTTGTGCAGACCACAAAAAAATGACCAAGAATCTCAAGTTCAGCCACAAGATCCTGCTGGCCGCCGCCCTGGTGGTGGCTGTCGCCTTTACCTGTTTCGTGCTGTTCAACGACTACCGCCAGCGCCAGTCCCTGCGCAGCGATACACAGACCAACCTGCAGGACCTCGGCCGCCTCACTGCAGGCAACATCCGCACCTGGCTCGACAGCCGCAAGCAGTTGCTGGCCTCGCTGGCCCAGCAGATTGCCGTCGATGGGCCGGGCAAGGCCAGCCTCGACAGAAGCCTGGCACTGCCGGTATACGCCAGCAATTTCCAGCTCACCTATTTCGGCGGCCAGGACGGCAGCATGCAGTCGGTGCCGGTCGGCAACCGCGCCGCCGACTATGATCCTCGTGCACGCGACTGGTACAAGGCAGCCAGCGCAGCCAGCCAGACCATCGTGACCGAACCGTACATTTCGGCTTCTGCCGGCAAGCTGGTCATCACCCTGGCCACTCCGGTGCAACAAGGGGGCCGGCTGATTGGCGTCAGCGGCGTGGACACCGACCTGCAAACCATCAGCAATCTGATCAACACGCTCGACTTCGATGGCCACGGCCACGCCTTCATCGTCAACGGCGAAGGCAAGATCCTGATCCACCCCAAGGCCGACCTGGCGCTCAAGACCTTGGCGGATGTCTACCCAGGCAACACGCCGCACATCAGCAGCGGCCTCAAGGAAGTCGAGCTGGATGGGCGCAAGCAGTTCATCAGTTTCACCCACGTCGACGGCGTGCCCTCAGCGGACTGGTACGTGGCCCTTGTGGTCGACCAGGACGCGGCCTTCGCCATGCTCAGCGAGCTGCGTACCTCGGCCATCGTCGCGACGCTGATCGCGATACTGGTCATCATCGCCCTGCTCGGCCTGCTGATCCGCGTATTGATGGAGCCCTTGCACCTGATGGGTCGCGCCATGCACGACATTGCCGAAGGCGAAGGTGACCTGACCCGGCGCGTGGCCATCCACGCGCAGGACGAGTTCGGCAGCCTTGGCCAGTCGTTCAACCGTTTCGTCGAGCGTATTCACGAATCGATCCGCGAAGTGGCCTCGGCCACTGGCCAAGTCAATGCGGTGGCCACGCAGGTGGTGAGCGCCTCGAATGCCTCGATCCACAATGCCGACCAGCAGTCCAGCCGCACCAACAGCGTGGCCGCGGCCATCAACCAGCTGGGTGCCGCAGCCCAGGAGATCGCCCAGAACGCAGCGCTGGCTTCGCAACACTCCAGTGAGGCACGCGGCCTGGCCGAAGACGGCCAGCAGGTGGTCGGGCGCACCATCGATGTGATGAACCAGCTGTCGGCGCGCATCAGCGATTCATGCGGCAACATCGAAACGCTCAATGCCCACACCGCCAACATCGGGCAGATTCTCGATGTGATCAGCGGCATTTCCCAGCAGACCAACCTGCTGGCCCTGAATGCCGCGATCGAGGCGGCTCGTGCCGGTGAAGCCGGGCGCGGTTTTGCCGTGGTCGCCGACGAAGTCCGCAACCTGGCGCACCGCACTCAGGAGTCGGCGCAGCAGGTCCAGCGCCTGATCGAGGAATTGCAGGCCGGTGCCCAGATGGCCGTCAGCACCATGAACCAGAGCCGTGAGCACAGCGACCAGAGCGTCGGGATTGCCAACCAGGCCGGTGAGCGCCTGGGCAGCGTGACCCAGCGTATTGGCGAAATCGATGGCATGAACCAGTCAGTGGCTACCGCTACCGAGGAGCAGACGGCGGTGGTCGAGTCGATCAATGTCGACATCACCGAGATCAATACGCTGAACCAGGAAGGGGTGCAGAACCTGCAGAGCACCTTGCGTGCCTGCACCGACCTTGAACACCAGGTCGAACGGCTGAAGCACCTGGTAGGGAGTTTCAGGATCTGAAACGAACGGGGCCGCTTTGCGGCCCCATTCATCACTCAAAACCTGGAGCCAGGCTCCAGCAAAAAGTCCATCTCTTCACTGGTGCTCGGCCGCTCCAGCAACAGATTGCGATGCGGGAAGCGCCCGAACCGGGCAATCACCCGCTGGTGCTGCTCGGCATAGTCGAGGAACCCTTCGAACAACCGACGGTTGGCCTCGGGCTGCTCATCCAGCAGCACCTGGTACCGCTCAACGCACAGGTTCTGCCAGTCCAGCACCTCGGCATGCTCCAGCACCAGCAGCACGAATACCCGCTGGATCGGCAGCAGCTGGTAATCCCAGCCCTTCTGCAGCCCCTGCATGGCCACCACCTGGGCACGCCGGTCGCCCTCGAAAGCGCGCGGCGTGTCGCGGTAGATCATGCGCGGCAGCTGGTCCAGCAGTATCAACAGGCCGAGCCAGCCCTGAGGGCTTTGCTGCCACTCCTCGAGCCCGCCCGCCAGGGCATGCTCGACGAGCTCGCCAAACAGCGCCTGGGCTTCGGCATCGTGATGCTTGCCGAACCACAGCGTGCTCTTCTCGTCAGCCACGGCCTGGGGACTGGTGCCCCAACCGAACCACCACTCCAGCAACGGCTGCCAAGGTGCGAGCATGATTTACTCCTTGTGATAGGCGGTGACGCGCTCGACCTCTTCCTTCGAGCCGAGAATCACCGATACACGCTGGTGCAGGCTCTCTGGCTTGATGTCGAGGATGCGTTCGTAACCGTTGGTGGAAGCGCCGCCGGCCTGCTCGATGATGAACGACATCGGGTTGGCTTCGTACATCAGGCGCAGCTTGCCCGGCTTGCTCGGCTCGCGGGCGTCGCGCGGGTACATGAACAGACCGCCACGGGTCAGGATACGGTGCACGTCGGCCACCATCGAGGCGATCCAGCGCATGTTGTAGTTCTTTTTCAGCGGCCCGGTCTCACCGGCCAGCAGCTCGCCCACGTAGCGCTGGACCGGGGCTTCCCAGTGGCGCTGGTTGGACATGTTGATGGCGAACTCGGCGGTGGTTGCCGGGACCTGGATGTTTTCGTGGGTCAGGACGAAGCTGCCCAGCTCACGGTCCAGGGTGAAGCCCTTGACGCCGTTGCCCAGGGTCAGGATCAGCATGGTCTGCGGGCCATAGATGGCATAACCGGCGGCGACCTGCTCGGTACCTGGCTGCAGGAAGGCGTTTTCGTTCAGGGTTTCGTTCTGGCTCAGGTATTCGTTAGGGCAACGCAGTACCGAGAAGATGGTGCCGACCGAAACGTTGACGTCGATGTTCGACGAGCCGTCCAGCGGGTCGAAGACCAGCAGGTAGGCACCTTTGGGGTATCGGCCCGGGATCTGGTAGGCGTTGTCCATTTCCTCGGACGCCATGCCGGCCAGGTGGCCGCCCCACTCGTTGGCCTCGAGCAGGATATCGTTGGAAATCACGTCGAGCTTCTTCTGCACTTCGCCCTGCACGTTTTCAGTGCCCATGCTGCCCAGCACGCCGCCAAGGGCGCCCTTGGACACGTGATGGCTGATTTCCTTGCACGCACGCGCCACCACTTCGATCAGGAAGCGCAGATCGGCAGGGGTATTGTTGCTGCGGGTCTGCTCAATCAGATAGCGACTCAAGGTAACGCGGGACATGTATGGCTCCGAAAGGATGGGGGAGAAAAACCCCCGCAGTTTACAGGGAGAGTTCAATGCTAGCGAGTAAAGAGACACGCCTGGGCAGTCAGACGGCACAACAGGTCGGTAGTTCAGCGCTCACCAGGCCGATGGTCAGGTGGGGCCGCTGTGCGGCCCCAAGCCTCAATCCAGCACCTTCCAGATCTCGGTCGCATACTCGCGAATGGTCCGGTCCGAAGAGAACCACCCCATTCGCGCGGTGTTGAGCACCGCCATCCGCCACCACGCCTGCGGCGTATGCCACAACTCCTCCACCCGCCGCTGGGCATCCCAGTAAGCATCGAAGTCGGCACAGACCAGGAAGCGGTCGTAAGCCACCAGCCCGTCGATCAGCCCGGCATAGCGCGACGGATCATCGGGGGAGAACACGCCACTGCGGATCGCCTGCAGCACATCGTTCAAGCGGTGGGAGGCGGCTATCGCGGCCACGGCACCAAAATCACCGTCACGCTTGCGCGCCTCCACCTGCTGCGCGGTCAGGCCGAAAATGAACATGTTGTCGGCACCCACCTGTTCGCACATCTCGACGTTGGCGCCATCGAGGGTACCAATGGTGAGTGCACCATTGAGCCCGAACTTCATGTTGCTGGTGCCCGACGCCTCGTAGCCGGCCGTGGAAATCTGCTCCGACAGGTCCGCCGCCGGGATGATGCTCTCGGCCAGGCTGACGTTGTAGTTGGGCAGGAACACCACCTTTAGCAGGCCGCGCACGGTAGGGTCGTTGTTGACCACCCGGGCGATGTCATTGGCCAGCTTGATGATCAGCTTGGCCTGGTGGTAGCTGGCTGCGGCCTTGCCGGCAAAGATCTTCACCCGCGGCACCCAGTTGGTGCCCGGGTCGTTACGGATGGCCTGGTACAGCGCCACGGTGTGCAGCAGATTGAGCAGCTGGCGCTTGTACTCGTGGATGCGCTTGACCTGCACATCGAACAGCGCCTCAGGGTTGACCGTAACGCCCACCCGCTCCTGGATGATGCTGGCCAACGCGCGCTTGCTGTGCAGGCGCTGCGCGGCGAACTGCTTGAGGAAGCCGCCCTTGTCGGCGAACGGCACCAGGTTGGCCAGGCGCCCTTGCGGGTCGTCAAGCAACTCTGGCCCCAGGGCATCCACCAGCATCGCCGTCAACTGCGGGTTGGACTGGTACAGCCAGCGGCGGAAGGTAATGCCGTTGGTCTTGTTGTTGATTCGCTCGGGGTAGAGCTTGTGCAACTCGGAGAACACCGTGCTTTTCATCAGCTTGCTGTGCAGCGCCGATACCCCGTTGACGCTGTGCGAGCCGAGGAACGCAAGGTTGCCCATACGCACCCGGCGGCCGTTGTCTTCCTCGATCAGCGACACCGCCCGCAGCACGTCGAAGTCATGCAGGCCTTTCGCGCGCAGGGCATCGATATGGTAGGCATTGATCAGGTAGATGATCTGCATGTGCCGCGGCAGCATGCGCTCCATCAGGGCCACCGGCCACGTCTCCAGCGCTTCTGGCAGCAGCGTGTGGTTGGTGTAGGCCAGGGTGCCGACGGTCAGCTCCCAGGCTTTTTCCCACGGGATTTCATGCTGGTCGACCAACAGCCGCATCAATTCGGCCACGGCAATCGACGGGTGCGTGTCGTTGAGCTGGATGGCCGCAGCATCCGGCAGGTTGAGCAAGTCCTTGTGCATGTTCAGGTGGCGTCGCAGCAGGTCCTGCAGCGACGCCGAGACGAAGAAGTATTCCTGGCGCAGGCGCAGTTCCTGCCCCGCTTCTGTGCTGTCGGCCGGGTACAGCACCCGCGAGATGCTCTCGGCGCGAGCCACTTCGGCCACCGCGCCAAGGTGGTCGCCGGCATTGAAGCGCTCCAGGTGCAGCTCTTCCAGCGCCCGCGCACGCCACAGGCGCAAGGTGTTGACGCTGGAGCCCCGCCAGCCGACCACTGGCGTGTCGTAGGCCACCGCACGTACCGTCTCGCCCGGCCACCACACCTGACGTTGCTGACCATGGGTATCTTGCACCGTTTCGACGCTGCCGCCGAAACTGATCGGGTAGATCACCTCGGCGCGCTCGAACTCCCAAGGGTTGCCGAAATCCAGCCAATTTTCGGTCTGTTCCTGCTGCCATCCGTCGACCATGGCCTGGCGGAACAGCCCGTGCTCATAGCGGATGCCGTAGCCGTGGGCGGCGATGCCCAGCGTCGACATGCTCTCCATGAAACAGGCGGCCAGACGGCCCAGGCCACCATTGCCCAGTGCGGCGTCCGGTTCCAGCAGGCGGATGCGCTCCAGGTCCACGTCCAACCCCTCCAGCGCATCACGGGCGATGTCCAGCAGGCCAAGGTTGCTCAGGCTGTCGTAGAGCAGGCGCCCGATGAGAAACTCCAGAGAGAGGTAGTAGACCCGTTTCTGGCTGCGCCGGTAGGCCTGACGGGTGTGATCCATCCAGTGATCGACCATGTGATCACGGGCAGCCAGGGCAATGGCCTCGAACCAGTCGTGGTCAAAGGCGTGCTCCGGGTCCTTGCCGACCGCGTAGGTCAGCTTGTCCAGTACAGCGGCGCGAAAGTCGGCCACCTCGGCGTCACGTGCTTTGGGTTCCTGGGACATGCGGCATCCTCGGGCAAATTGGCAAAAGCGGCGGGAGAGTGTTGAGACTAGACCCTTCGACAGGGAGTGACAGCCTCGGTTCGCAGTTTTCATGCCGGCTTGGCCAATCCGGCAAAAGGTTGTTCACAAATTGAACAACTCCGGTATGATCGCGCGCCCCAAGACCGTGATCCGCCACCTATAACGATGAAAACGACCCTGATTGCCGCAGCCGAAGTCGACCGCCTGGAAACCTGGCAGCGCTATGCCAGCCACATGTGCGGGGGCTGCCATTCGACCTGCTGCACCCTGCCTGTGGAAGTGAAGATCAAAGACCTGATCCGCATCGGCGTGGTGGATGAGTTCGAAAAGGACGAACCGCCGAAGAACGTGGCCAAACGCCTGCAGAAGGAAGGCATCATCGAACGCTTCAACCAGAAGTCGGGGATCTTCACCCTGACCCGGATGAGCAACGATGATTGCATGTATTTGGACCGCAAGAGCCGGCTGTGCACCATTTATGACAAGCGCCCGGATACTTGCCGGAACCACCCGAAGGTAGGGCCGCGGCCGGGGTATTGCGCTTACAAGCCCAAGGTGGCCACGCGCTGATCATTGGCCTCACCGCCCCAAAATCGTTGCGCAAGGACCTGTGGAAGCCGGCTTGCCGGCGATGAGGCCGGTACAGCTGATACAAAAAGCCCAGACAAAAAAACGCCCCCGGCCTTTGGACCGGGGGCGTTTTCATTCAGCCTGAGCTAACTCAGTTCTTGGCTTTCTTGGCAGCGCGGGTACGCTCGCCTTCGTCCAGGATCTTCTTGCGCAGACGGATCGACTTCGGCGTGACTTCGCACAGCTCGTCGTCCTGGATGAATTCCAGAGCCTGCTCGAGGGTGTGACGAACCGGCGGAACCAGGGCGATGACTTCGTCTTTGCCCGAAGCACGCATGTTGTCGAGCTTCTTGCCCTTGGTCGGGTTCACGCCCAGGTCGTTGTCACGGCTGTTCAGACCGATGATCTGACCGTTGTAGATCTCCTGGCCGTGCTCGACGAACAGCTTGCCGCGCGCCTGCAGGGTTTCCAGGGAGTAGGTCAGTGCCTTGCCGGTCTCGACCGAAACCAGTACGCCGTTGAGGCGGCCGGACATCTGGCCCGACTTCATGGTGTCGTAGCGATCGAAGATCGAGGTCAGGATGCCTGCGCCGTTGGTCAGGGTCAGGAACTGGTTACGGAAGCCGATCAGGCCACGGGCTGGAATGTTGTACTCCAGGCGAACACGGCCCTTGCCATCCGGAACCATGTTGGTCAGGTCGCCTTTACGCAGGCCCATTTCTTCCATGACCTTGCCCTGGGATTCTTCAGGGATGTCGATGGTGACGTTCTCGAACGGTTCCTGCTTGACGCCACCGACTTCGCGGATGATCACTTCAGGACGGCCTACGGCCATCTCGAAGCCTTCACGGCGCATGGTTTCGATCAGTACCGACAGGTGCAGCTCACCACGGCCCGATACCTTGAACTTGTCAGGGGAATCGGTTTCCTGAACGCGCAGAGCAACGTTGTACAGCAGCTCTTTGTCCAGACGGTCCTTGATGTTACGGCTGGTGACGAACTTGCCTTCCTTGCCGCAGAACGGCGAGTCGTTGACCTGGAAGGTCATCGAAACGGTTGGCTCGTCAACGGTCAGCGGCTTCATCGCTTCGACGGCTGTCGGGTCGCACAGGGTGTCGGAGATGAACAGCTCGTCGAAACCGCTGATGCAGACGATGTCGCCAGCCTGGGCTTCTTCGACGTCGATACGGTGCAGGCCGTGGTGGCCCATCAGCTTGAGGATACGGCCGTTACGCTTCTTGCCGTTGGTGTCGATGGCGACCACCGGAGTGTTCGGCTTCACGCGGCCACGGGCGATACGGCCAACGCCGATAACACCCAGGAAGCTGTTGTAGTCCAGTGCCGATATCTGCATCTGGAACGGGCCTTCACGGTCAACGTCCGGCGCAGGTACGTTGTCGACGATCGACTGGTACAGCGGGGTCATGTCTTCGGCCATGGCGGTGTGATCCAGACCGGCGATGCCGTTCAGGGCCGAGGCGTAGACCACTTTGAAGTCCAGCTGCTCGTCGGTAGCACCGAGGTTGTCGAACAGGTCGAAGATCTGGTCCAGAACCCAGTCAGGACGGGCGCCCGGACGGTCGACCTTGTTGATCACGACGATCGGCTTCAGGCCGGCTTCGAAGGCCTTCTTGGTCACGAAGCGGGTTTGCGGCATAGGGCCGTCCTGGGCGTCGACCAGCAGCAGCACGGAGTCGACCATGGACATTACACGCTCAACCTCGCCACCGAAGTCGGCGTGGCCGGGGGTGTCGACGATGTTGATGTGGTAGCCGTTCCAGTTGATGGCGGTGTTTTTCGCCAGAATGGTAATGCCGCGCTCTTTTTCCTGGTCGTTGGAGTCCATTACGCGCTCGTCGTTGAGCTCGTTACGTTCCAGGGTGCCGGACTGACGCAGGAGTTTGTCGACCAGGGTGGTTTTACCATGGTCAACGTGGGCGATGATGGCGATGTTACGCAGATTTTCGATCACAACTGTATCTCGATCAGAGGATTCGGTTGCCGCCAGTCTAGGCGGCCAATATGAAGGTAAAAGGCTCAGCGGGCCCGGCGGTCGGGAGGGCGATGGCGGATGCTGCCGCCATACAGCCCTGGGGTCTTATGCCGGACGATAAACACGCACATTGGCATGTCCCTCACTGAGCAGGTGGTGTGCGTGCAATCGGCTCATCACACCTTTGTCGCAATACAGCAAGTACTGGCGGGTTTCATCCAGCTGCTTGAACTTGCTGTTGATCGCGTAGAACGGCATCACCTGAACTTCGATACCCTCGAGCACCAAAGGCTCGTCTTCCTGGGCGTCAGGGTGACGGATGTCGATCACGATCTGGCCTGGCAGCGCTTCGCTTACTTCCTCGATTTCCACGTCCTTGCCCAGCTCGTCGATCACGTGGTCGATCGAGATGAACTTGGCACGTTCGAGGGCGCGCTCCAGCACGGCCATGTCGAACTGCTTCTCTTCATGCTCCATGCGGTGACGCTTGGCATGGGTGGTCGGGTTCACCGAGATCACGCCGCAATATTCAGGCATGTGCTTGGCGAAGTCGGCGGTGCCGATTTCGGTCGCCTGGTCGATGATGTCCTGCTTGTGGCTGGCCAGCAATGGGCGCAGCACCAGCTTGTCGGTGGCCGAGTCGATGATCGACAGGTTCGGCAGCGTCTGGCTGGACACCTGGGAAATCGCCTCGCCGGTGACCAGCGCATCGATTTCCAGACGATCGGCCATGCGCGCAGCGCCGCGCAGCATCATGCGCTTGAGGGTCACGCCCATGTAGCTGTTGTCGACCTTGTTGAGGATCTCGCCGACCACTTCTTCGAACGGCACGCTGATGAACAATACGCGCTGGCTGCTGCCGTACTTTTTCCACAGGTAGTGGGCCACTTCCATCACGCCCAGTTCGTGGGCACGGCCGCCGAGGTTGAAGAAGCAGAAATGGGTCATCAGGCCGCGACGCATCATTTGGTAGGCCGCCACGGTGGAGTCGAAACCGCCGGACATCAGTACCAAGGTCTGCTCCAGGGCGCCCAGCGGGTAGCCGCCAATGCCTTGGTGCTGGTTGTGGATCACGTACAGGCGCTGGTTGCGGATTTCGATGCGCACCGTCACTTCAGGTTGCTTCAGCTCGATGCCAGCGGCGCCGCACTGCTGGCGCAACTGGCTGCCAACGTAGCGGTCGACGTCCATCGAGGTGAAGTCATGGTGGCCCCCGCGCTTGCAGCGCACGGCGAAATACTTGCCGGCCAGCAGGTGGCCGAAGTGCTGCTTGCACTTGGCGACGATATCGTCGAAGTCACCGAGCGGGTATTCCTCCACCTGCAGGAAGTGGGTAATGCCCGGGGTGCAGGTGAGGCGCTCGATCATCTCGCGCTGGACTTTTTCGTCTTCGACGCGGGTGACCACTTCGAGGTTGTCCCAGACACCATCGACCGCGAGCTCAGGGTCGAGGTCCTTGAGCACGTTGCGGATGTTCTTGCCGAGCTGGCGGATGAAGCGCTTGCGTACCGGCCGGCTCTTGATGGTGATTTCTGGGAAGACTTTGACGATAAGTTTCATTGGTTAACAGCGCGCGCAGGGCCTGCCGAAAAATGAGGGGCGCGAATTATATCGGAAATTGCTCAGGATTTGACCAACTTTTGTACAGAAGGTTGGATTTATATTGCCTGTACTGGCCTCATCGCCGGCAAGCCAGCATCTACAGGACGTCGGTAGGCCTCAAGACTGCGCTTAGGATGTGGGGGCTGGCTTGCCAGCGATGAGGCCCTTAAAGGAAGCACACAACCCGATCTGTGCACGCTATTGGTGCACCAACAGCAAAAGCCGCCTCGTAAGGGTGCGTTTTTCGCCGCCAAACCGCCGCCAAATGCCCGCAAACGCCCCCTTTTATCCCGGCCTCGCCATTTTCGGGCACTGGCATGCAATTTGCTCCCTTGTGAGGCAGGTAAGCTTGGCCGACTATCCGCGCCCGGCAACACCCTTTTTTCCAGGGCAGCGGCCCACCGCGCTCTAGACCATCCGGAGGACAACATGTCGAAGTCGGTTCAACTCATCAAAGATCATGACGTCAAGTGGATTGATCTGCGTTTCACGGACACCAAAGGCACTCAGCATCACGTGACCATGCCAGCGCGTGATGGCCTGGACGAAGACTTCTTCGAAGTCGGCAAGATGTTCGACGGCTCCTCCATCGCTGGCTGGAAAGGCATCGAAGCCTCCGACATGATCCTGATGCCGGTCGACGATACCGCCGTACTGGACCCGTTCACCGAAGAGCCGACCCTGATCATCACCTGTGACATCGTCGACCCGTCGAGCATGCAGGGCTACGATCGCGACCCGCGTGCGATCGCCAAGCGCGCTGAAGAGTACCTCAAGAGCACCGGCATCGGTGACACCGTCTTCGCCGGCCCAGAGCCTGAGTTCTTCATCTTCGACGAAGTGAAGTTCCAGTCGGACATCTCCGGCTCGATGTTCAAGATCTTCTCCGAGCAAGGCTCGTGGATGACTGGCGCTGACGTGGAAGGCGGCAACAAAGGCCACCGTCCTGGCGTCAAAGGCGGCTACTTCCCGGTTCCGCCGTTCGACCACGACCACGAAATCCGTACTGCCATGTGCAACGCACTGGAAGAGATGGGCCAGACCGTCGAAGTTCACCACCACGAAGTGGCGACTGCCGGCCAGAACGAAATCGGCGTCAAGTTCAACACCCTGGTGAAGAAAGCTGACGAAGTACAGGCCCTGAAATATGTCGTGCACAACGTTGCCGACGCCTACGGCCGTACCGCCACCTTCATGCCAAAGCCGCTGTACGGCGACAACGGCTCGGGCATGCACGTGCACATGTCGATCTGGAAAGACGGCAAGAACACCTTCGCGGGTGAAGGCTATGCCGGCCTGTCCGAAACCGCCCTGTACTTCATCGGCGGCATCATCAAGCACGGTAAGGCCCTGAACGGCTTCACCAACCCGTCGACCAACTCCTACAAGCGCCTGGTTCCAGGCTTCGAAGCCCCGGTAATGCTGGCCTACTCGGCACGCAACCGTTCCGCCTCGATCCGTATCCCTTACGTCGGCAGCCCTAAAGCCCGCCGTATCGAAGCGCGCTTCCCGGACCCATCGGCCAACCCGTACCTGGCTTTCGCGGCCCTGCTGATGGCTGGCCTGGACGGCATCCAGAACAAGATCCACCCAGGCGATGCTGCCGACAAGAACCTGTACGACCTGCCGCCTGAAGAGGCGAAAGATATCCCGCAAGTTTGCGGCAGCCTGAAAGAAGCTCTGGAAGAGCTGGATAAAGGCCGTGCGTTCCTGACCAAGGGCGGCGTGTTCTCCGACGACTTCATCGATGCCTTCATCGAACTGAAGAGCGAAGAAGAGATCAAGGTCCGTACCTTCGTGCACCCGCTGGAATACGAGCTGTACTACAGCTGCTGATTTGATTGGCGCATTGCGCCGATGAAATCCCGGAAACGGCCTTCTCATGAAGGCCGTTTTTGTTTTTCCAGCCGTCCCGATCGGAAGCGCCCCAACACCTTGGCGCCATACGCCACGCGCACCGATGCTCTATATTGGTGCAATGCAACGTTGCATGCCCCGCCCCGCACCCCAAAACAGGTCACGTTGAACGGTAAATCAGTGCTTTCTGGTCCGAATAGGCGCAATTTCGGGGGTTTATAAAGCAATCCCGCTTCTTTTCGGAGCCTTGGTTTGTTTCTTGCATTTTCTACGCAAAGAGCCTGGCATGAGCAGATCCATAGTGCGCCGGCCACGCTCACCGCCATGCCCGGCAAGCGCCAAAAGAGGTCAACGACGCCTTATGACCATCAGCGATGCACAGCACCGTCTGCTTCTGGACAACCTGACCACCGCCACGCTCTTGCTTAACGCCGAGCTGCGCCTGGAATACATGAACCCGGCTGCGGAAATGCTCCTGGCCGTGAGTGGGCAGCGCAGCCACGGGCAGTTCATCAGCGAACTGTTCACCGAATCGTCCGAGGCGCTCAACTCCCTGCGCCAGGCGGTCGAGCAGGCGCACCCGTTCACCAAGCGCGAAGCCCAATTGACCTCGCTGACCGGCCAGACCATCACCGTTGACTATGCCGTGACGCCCATCCTGCACCAGGGCAACACCCTGCTGTTGCTGGAGGTACACCCGCGTGACCGCCTGCTGCGCATCACCAAGGAAGAAGCCCAGCTGAGCAAGCAGGAAACCACCAAGATGCTGGTCCGCGGCCTCGCCCACGAGATCAAGAACCCACTGGGAGGCATCCGTGGCGCGGCGCAACTGCTGGCCCGGGAGTTGCCCGAAGATGGCCTGCGCGACTACACCAACGTGATCATCGAAGAGGCCGATCGCCTGCGCAACCTGGTCGATCGCATGCTCGGTTCGAACAAGCTGCCATCGCTGGCCATGACCAACATTCACGAAGTCCTTGAGCGGGTCTGCAGCCTGGTCGACGCAGAAAGCCAGGGATGCATCACTTTGGTGCGTGATTATGACCCGAGCCTGCCGGACGTGCTGATCGACCGCGAACAGATGATCCAGGCAGTACTGAATATCGTGCGCAACGCGATGCAGGCGATCAGCTCACAGAACGAGTTGCGCCTGGGCCGCATCACCCTGCGCAGCCGCGCGATGCGCCAGTTCACCATCGGCCATGTGCGCCACCGACTGGTGGCCCGCGTCGAGATCATCGACAACGGCCCCGGCATCCCCAGTGAACTGCAAGACACCCTCTTCTATCCCATGGTCAGTGGCCGCCCGGACGGTACCGGGTTGGGCCTGGCCATTACCCAGAACATCATCAGTCAGCACCAAGGCCTGATCGAGTGTGAAAGCCACGCTGGCCACACCGCCTTTTCGATCTTCCTGCCGCTGGAACAAGGAGCCACCGCCTCATGAGCCGAAGTGAAACCGTATGGATCGTCGACGATGATCGCTCCATCCGCTGGGTCCTGGAAAAAGCCCTGCAACAGGAGGGCATGACCACCCAGAGCTTCGACAGCGCCGATGGCGTGATGGGCCGCTTGGCCCGGCAGCAGCCGGACGTGATCATTTCCGACATTCGCATGCCCGGCGCCAGCGGCCTCGACCTGCTGGCACAGATTCGCGACCAACACCCGCGCCTGCCGGTCATCATCATGACCGCCCATTCCGACCTGGACAGCGCAGTGGCGTCGTACCAGGGGGGCGCTTTCGAGTACCTGCCCAAACCGTTCGATGTCGATGAGGCGGTCTCGCTGGTAAAGCGCGCCAACCAGCATGCGCAGGAGCAGCAAGGCCTCGATGTGCCCCAGGCCCTGGCCCGTACGCCGGAAATCATCGGTGAAGCCCCGGCGATGCAGGAGGTGTTCCGCGCCATTGGCCGGCTGAGCCACTCCAACATCACCGTACTGATCAATGGCGAGTCCGGTACCGGCAAGGAGCTGGTGGCCCACGCCCTGCACCGCCACAGCCCGCGGGCGGCCTCACCGTTCATTGCCCTGAACATGGCCGCCATACCCAAGGACCTGATGGAGTCGGAGCTGTTCGGCCACGAAAAAGGCGCCTTCACCGGCGCGGCCAACCTGCGACGCGGCCGCTTCGAGCAAGCGGACGGCGGCACCTTGTTCCTCGACGAAATCGGTGACATGCCTGCCGATACGCAGACCCGCCTGCTGCGGGTGCTGGCCGATGGGGAGTTCTATCGTGTGGGCGGCCATGTGCCCGTAAAGGTCGATGTGCGAATCATCGCTGCGACCCATCAAAACCTCGAGTCACTGGTACAGGCTGGCAAGTTCCGTGAAGACTTGTTCCATCGCCTGAACGTGATCCGTATTCATATCCCGCGCCTGGCCGACCGCCGCGAGGACATCCCCGCGCTGGCACGCCACTTCCTTGGCCGTGCCGCTCAGGAGCTGGCCGTCGAACCGAAGCTGCTCAAGCCGGAAACCGAAGAATTCATCCGCAACCTGCCTTGGCCTGGCAACGTCCGCCAGCTGGAAAACACCTGCCGCTGGATCACCGTCATGGCGTCCAGCCGCGAAGTGCTGGTCGGCGATCTGCCGCCCGAATTGCTCAACCTGCCGCAGGACGCTGCACCGGTGACCAACTGGGAGCAGGCGCTGCGCCAATGGGCCGACCAAGCCTTGGCACGCGGGCAATCCAACCTGCTGGACAGCGCCGTGCCCAGCTTTGAACGGATCATGATCGAGACGGCGCTCAAGCATACTGCCGGGCGCCGCCGGGATGCAGCGGTGCTGCTGGGGTGGGGGCGCAATACCCTGACCCGCAAGATCAAGGAACTGGGGATGAACGTGGATGGCGGGGATGACGATGAGGGCGATGATCACTGACTTCCTGCTGAATCAGTAACACCGTTGGGGCCGCTTTGCGGCCCCAACCATTTCCGGCCCATGCACCGAAGCTGTGCCAGCTGCACCGCGCCAAGGCACAAATCCCCTCAAAAACCGGCCAGATCGCCCTGAAACCCAATGTTTCCGGGTTTTTCAAAACTGGCACGCCACCTGCAATACCTAATGTATCTCCAGTTTCGGGGGCCTCGGTACAGGCAGGCCGGGTGAACCCCTCTTTTATACGCAGTTGCACAAGCTTTGGGGACCTCGGTACAGGCAGGCCGGGAATCCCCTCTTTTACACGCAGTAGCGCAAGCTTTGGGGACCCTGGTACAGGCAGGCCGGGACATCCCCTCTTTTATTCGTGCAGCCTCACCTGCACCCGCCAGCGCCCCGCGTCCTCTGCACCGGCCCATTCGCCACGCAGAGGGCGCGCGGCAATCACGCTCAGCAGCAACCCTTCCTCACTTTTCTGCAAACGCCAGCTCACCGGCTTGCCCTGCAGGGTCAGTTGCCCACGCTGGGCTTTGCCTTCGGCCTGGAACAGCAACGCGACCGTACCCTGGACATTCTCGCCATGCAGCTTCGGTTCATCGTTGAACCACAGGTCCAGCCCGTCCTGCACCACCTCCACCCGCTCAAGCACGAGCGCTTCGGGTGCAGTCAGACGGCCGATCATCAAACCGACCATCAAGCCGACGATCGCCAACGAGAGCAAAACCTTCGGCAAGCCCTTCGAACGCACATCAGGTTCGGGGGTAGAATGCTCGCCATCTTCACGCTTGGAGCCGTGCATGTTTCACGTCATCCTCTTTCAACCTGAAATTCCGCCCAATACCGGCAATATCATTCGCCTCTGCGCCAACAGCGGCTGCGCGCTGCACCTGATCGAACCGATCAGCTTCGAGCTCGACGACAAGCGGCTGCGCCGTGCAGGGCTGGATTACCACGAGTATGCCACGCTCAAGCGCCACGAAAGCCTGGCCGGATGCCTGGAGAGCCTGGGCAACCCACGCTTGTTCGCCTTTACCACAAAGGGTTCGCACCCGTTTCATGAGGTTGCCTACCAACCGGGCGACGCCTTCCTGTTCGGGCCGGAAAGCCGTGGCCTGCCGGCCGAGGTGCTGGACAGCCTGCCGGCCGAGCAACGCCTGCGCCTGCCGATGCGGCCGGGGTGCCGCAGCCTGAACCTGTCCAACACCGTGGCGGTGACGGTGTATGAGGCATGGCGGCAGCAGGGGTTTGCCGGGAGCTGACAAGCCCGAAGCAGGCAGCCGGGTAATAAAAAGGCGACCTCGAAGGTCGCCTCTTTGCTACCGGGCAAAATTACTGCACGGTCGGTGCTTCGCCCGCTTCCTGCATGCGCTGCATCTCTTGCGCGTACAGGGCGTCGAAGTTGACCGGCGACAGCATCAGGGCCGGGAACGAACCACGGGTCACCAGGCTATCCAGAGTCTCGCGGGCGTACGGGAACAGGATGTTCGGGCAGAACGCGCCGAGGGTGTGGCTCATGGAAGAGGCGTCGAGGTTCTTGATCAGGAAGATACCAGCCTGCTGAACTTCAGCGATGAACGCGACTTCGTCACCATTCTTGACGGTCACCGACAGGGTCAGCACCACCTCGTGGAAGTCGCCTTCCAGAGCCTTCTGCTTGGTGTTCAGGTCCAGGGCAACGCTCGGCTCCCAGGTCTGACGGAAGATCTGCGGGCTTTTCGGGGCCTCGAACGACAGGTCGCGCACGTAGATACGCTGCATGGAGAACTGAGGGCTGTTGTCTTCGGCTGCTGCGCCGTTGGTCTGTTGGTCAGTCATGGCAGATCCTTATCCTAATGTTTTTGAATGCAGTGCAAATCAGGCCTTGAGCAGCGCGTCGAGCTTGCCGGCGCGCTCCAGGGCGTAGAGGTCATCGCAGCCACCGACATGGGTACTGCCGATCCAGATCTGCGGCACCGAAGTCCGGCCGGCCTTCTGGCTCATCTCGGCGCGTACCTGCGGCTTGCCGTCGACCTTGATTTCCTCGAAGGCCACGCCCTTGCTATCGAGCAGGTACTTGGCACGCATGCAGTAGGGGCAGTAGTCGCTGGAGTAGACGATGACGTCGTTCATATCACTTCACCAGGGGCAGGTTATCGGCTTTCCAGCTGGAAACGCCACCGCTCAGCTTGGCGGCGGTGTAACCAGCCTTGAGCAGTTCGCGGCAGATGGTGCCGGACTGCTGGCCCATTGCGTCGACGACGATCAGGGTCTTCTCTTTGTGCTTGTCCAGTTCGGTCATGCGGGTGGCGACCTTGTCCTGCGGGATGTTCACCGCACCGACGATGTGGCCGGCGGAGTATTCCTTGGCAGGGCGGATATCGATGACAAGGCCCTTCTCGGCATTGACCAGGGCGGTCAGTTGGCCATTGCTCAGGCTCTGGCCGCCACGGCGGATTTCATTGAGCAGCAGCAGGACCAGCAGAACAACGAAGATCGCAACCAGGATGTAGTGATCTGTCGCGAATTGAATCAGGTGAGCAACCATCAGCGGTGTTCCAGGCGATTGAAAATGCCGGCCAGTATACACAGCCCCCCAACACCGCCAAAGCCCGACGGGCCGGCCGGGAAAGTACCTTCATGTTGCCGCGGGCGCCGCGCTGGTCAGGGAACAGGACGAATATTCGCCGCAGGTGGCGCATTTGCCCTAAAATGCGTGTCTTTATCATCTTTGAACAACCGTGAGTTTGATTGATGACGAGTACGCCCAAACCCCTGGTCCTGATCATCCTGGATGGCTTCGGCCACAGCGAAAGCCCCGAATACAACGCCATCTATGCCGCCAACACTCCGGTCTATGACCGCCTGCGTGCCACCGCGCCGCATGGCCTGATTTCCGGTTCAGGGATGGACGTCGGCCTGCCGGACGGGCAGATGGGCAACTCCGAAGTCGGTCACATGAACCTCGGCGCCGGCCGTGTCGTCTACCAGGACTTCACCCGCGTCACCAAGGCCATTCGCGACGGCGAGTTCTTCAGGAACCCGGTGCTGACAGGCGCGGTGGACCAGGCTGCAGGTGCCGGCAAGGCCGTGCATATCCTCGGCCTGCTCTCCGACGGCGGCGTACACAGCCACCAGGACCACCTGATTGCCATGGCCGAACTGGCCGCGCAGCGTGGCGCCGAGAAGATCTACCTGCATGCGTTCCTCGACGGTCGTGACACCCCGCCGCGCAGCGCACAATCGTCCATCGAGCTGCTCGATTCGGCCTTTGCCAAGCTTGGCAAAGGCCGAATCGCCAGCCTGATCGGCCGTTACTACGCGATGGACCGCG
The DNA here is from genome assembly GCF_009933855.1 of Pseudomonas sp. SG-MS2. NCBI lineage: Bacteria > Pseudomonadati > Pseudomonadota > Gammaproteobacteria > Pseudomonadales > Pseudomonadaceae > Pseudomonas > Pseudomonas sp. SG-MS2. The sequence goes on from NZ_MOMO01000087.1 coordinate 46,024, forward strand.
ACAACCGCTGGGACCGCGTCAGTGCCGCCTACAACCTGATCGTCGACAGCGTTGCCGAACACACTGCAGACAGCGCTGTTGCCGGGCTCGAAGCGGCCTATGCGCGCGATGAGAGCGACGAATTCGTCAAGGCCACGCGTATTGGCGAAGCGGTGAAGGTCGAAGATGGCGATGCCGTGATCTTCATGAACTTCCGCGCCGACCGCGCACGTGAGCTGTCGCGCGTGTTCGTCGAAGCCGATTTCAACGAGTTCCCACGGGCACGCCTGCCAAAGCTGGCCGCCTACATCGGCCTGACCCAGTACTCGGCGAAAATCCCGGCCCCGGCGGCGTTTGCCCCGGCCAGCCTGAACAACGTGCTGGGTGAATACCTGGCCAAAAACGGCAAGACCCAGCTGCGCATCGCCGAGACCGAGAAATACGCACACGTCACCTTCTTCTTCTCCGGGGGGCGCGAAGAACCGTTCGAAGGCGAAGAGCGCATCCTGATCCCGTCGCCGAAAGTCGCCACCTACGACATGCAGCCGGAAATGAGCGCCCCAGAGGTCACCGATCGCATCGTCGAGGCCATCGAGCAGCAGCGCTACGACGTGATCGTGGTCAATTACGCCAACGGTGACATGGTCGGCCATACCGGCGTGTTCGATGCCGCAGTCAAGGCCGTCGAAGCCCTGGACGGCTGTGTCGGTCGCATCGTCGAGGCACTGGACAAGGTGGGCGGCGAAGCGTTGATCACCGCAGACCACGGCAACGTCGAGCAGATGGAAGACGAATGCACCGGCCAGGCGCATACGGCCCACACCACCGAGCCGGTACCGTTCATCTATGTCGGCAAGCGCCAGGTCAAGGTTCGCGAGGGCGGCGTACTGGCCGACGTGGCGCCGACCATGCTCAAGCTGCTTGGGCTGGAAAAACCTGCGGAAATGACCGGTACCTCGATTCTGGTCGAGGATTAAGCGTCAAGCGGCAAGCGAAACCTGGCCTGGCGCCTGCTTTTGCTTGCCGCTTGTAGCTTGAAGCTTGCCGCTGACGCCGTGAGGCGTTTTTTTTGCAGCCCCGGGCGGGCATACTAGGCCAGTCTCCATCCTTGGTACGCCCAACCTCATGCTTCGCGCCCTGATTCTCCTAGCCCTGTCTTGCCTGCTCAGCCCGGCCTTCGCCGACGAGCGCGCACAGACCCAGCAACAACTGGACGCCACCCGCCAGGACATCGCCGAGCTCAAGAAAACGCTGGGCAAGCTCCAGGAAGAAAAATCCGGCGTGCAGAAAGACCTCAAAGCCACCGAGACCGACATCGGCAACCTCGAAAAGCAGGTGGAGGCTCTGCAGCAAGAACTAAAAAAGACCGAGGGCGAGCTGGAGCGCCTTGATACCGAGAAAAAAAAACTCCAGAGCTCGCGCATTGAACAACAGCGACTGATCGCCATTCAGGCGCGGTCCGCCTACCAGAACAATGGCCGTGAGGAATACCTCAAGCTGCTGCTCAACCAGCAGAACCCAGAAAAGTTCGCCCGCACCCTCAGCTACTACGACTACCTGAGCAAGGCGCGTATGGAGCAGCTGCGTGCCTTCAACGAGACCTTGCGCCAGCTGGCCAATGTCGAACAGGACATTTCCCGCCAGCAAGAACAGTTGCTGGCCCAGCGCGCCGATCTCGACAGCCGCCGCCAGGCCCTGGAAGCCGAACGTGGCAAACGTCAGCAGGTGCTGGCCAAGCTCAACAGTGACATGAAAGACCGCGACAAGAAGCTGCAGGCCCGTGAACAAGACCAGGCCGACCTTGCCAAGGTGCTCAAGACCATTGAGGAAACCCTGGCCCGTCAGGCCCGTGAGGCCGAAGAAGCGCGCAAGAAGGCCCTGCTGGCCGAGCAGGAGGCCCAAAAGCGCCGACAGCAGGAAGCGCTGGCCGCACAGCAAGACAGCGAACCGCCAAAAAAGGCGCGCACCACCCTAGGCCCGTTGGTTTCCAGCAGCAGCTCAACCTACGGCGGTGCTTTTTCTGCCGCACGGGGCAAACTTCCCTGGCCCGTCAATGGTCGATTGCTGGCACGTTTCGGTGAAGCCCGTGGCAGCGATGCCCGAGCCAAGTGGGACGGCGTGATGATCAGCGCCAACCCCGGCACCCAGGTACGTGCCGTGCACGGCGGGCGCGTGGTGTTCGCCGACTGGTTGCGCGGTGCTGGACTTCTGGTCATTCTCGACCATGGTAATGGTTACCTGAGCCTGTACGGCCACAACCAGAGCCTGCTCAAGAGCGCCGGGGACATCGTCAAGGCCGGCGAGGCCATTTCCACCGTTGGCGACAGCGGCGGCCAGGATGCCGCCGGCTTGTACTTCGCCATCCGCCAGCAGGGCAGGCCAACCGACCCTTCGCAGTGGTGCAGAGGTTAAGGTTAAAGCCTAGTCACTTTTTTACGGCCCGGCGCCCCACGCTGGGCCGATGCTCCCCAGGGAGCGCCTACAGGATCAGGAGTTCGTTCGACATGCTGCACTCGCCTCGTCTCACCCAGCTGGCCCTGACCATCGCCCTGGCGACTGGTATGCCTTTGGCCATCGCTGCCGAGCCGGCGCCCGCCAAGCCCGCCGCGGTGCCAGCCACCGAGGTGACCGCCAGGGCGCCGCTGCCACTGGAAGAGCTGCGCACCTTCGCCGAGGTCATGGACCGCATCAAGGCCGCCTATGTCGAGCCGGTAGACGACAAGACGCTGCTGGAGAATGCCATCAAAGGCATGCTCAGCAACCTCGACCCGCATTCGGCCTACCTTGGCCCCGAGGACTTCCAGGAACTGCAGGAAAGCACCAGTGGCGAGTTCGGTGGCCTGGGTATCGAAGTCGGCCAGGAAGACGGCTTCATCAAGGTGGTCTCGCCCATCGATGACACCCCCGCTTCGCGCGCCGGCGTGCAGGCAGGCGACCTGATCGTCAAGATCAACGGTGCGCCCACCCGCGGCCAGAGCATGACCGAAGCCGTGGACAAGATGCGCGGCAAGGTCGGCGAGAAGATCACCCTGACCCTGGTACGTGACGGCGGCACCCCGTTCGACGTGAACCTGGTCCGCGCGGTGATCCAGGTCAAGAGCGTGAAGAGCCAGTTGCTGGAAAACGACTACGGCTACATCCGCATCACCCAGTTCCAGGTCAAGACCGGCGACGAAGTGGGCAAGGCATTGGCCAAGATGCGCAAAGACAACGGCAAGAAACTGCGCGGCGTTGTTCTGGACCTGCGCAACAACCCCGGTGGCGTGCTGCAGTCAGCGGTGGAAGTGGCCGACCACTTCCTGACCAAGGGCCTGATCGTGTACACCAAGGGGCGTATCGCCAACTCCGAACTGCGCTTCTCCGCCGACCCGGCCGACGCCAGCGAAGCCGTGCCACTGGTCGTGCTGATCAACGGCGGCAGCGCCTCGGCCTCGGAAATCGTCGCCGGCGCCCTGCAAGACCAGAAACGCGCCGTACTGATGGGCACCGACAGCTTCGGCAAAGGTTCGGTGCAGACCGTGCTGCCACTGGCCAACGACCGTGCCCTGAAGCTCACGACCGCACTGTACTTCACCCCCAATGGCCGCTCGATCCAGGCCCAGGGCATCGTGCCGGACATCGAGGTGCGCCCGGCCAAACTCACAGCAGAGGTCGATACCGAGAACTTCAAGGAAGCCGACCTGCAAGGCCACCTGGGCAACGGCAACGGTGGCGCTGACCGCCCGACCGGCAGCAGCAAGCGCAAGGAGCGTCCGCAGGACGATGACTTCCAGCTGAGCCAGGCGCTCAGCCTGCTCAAGGGGCTGAATATCACCTCCGGCAAATGATTCATCCGTTGCGGTATCTGCTGCCCGTGCTGTTATGCCTGTCGGCCGCGTTCGCCCATGCAGCGCCGGCCAACAAGGCCTACATGAGCATCATCATCGACGACCTGGGCCAGAGCACCGAGCGCGACAGCAGAACGCTTGCGCTGCCTGGCCCTGTGACGATGGCGATCATGCCGGATACCCCCCACGCCAGCGAGTTCGCCCGCCAGGCGCACAAGGCGGGCAAGACGGTAATCCTGCATATGCCCATGGACCCCGCCACCGGGCCCTATGCCTGGCACCCGGACATCGCCTTGCCGGAGCTCGCCAGGCGACTGGACGCGGCCTTGGCCAAAGTGCCCTACGCCGCCGGCATCAACAACCACATGGGCAGCCGCATGACCGCCCAGCGTGGCGCCATGACCTGGCTGATGGGGGAACTCCAGCGGCGGCATCTGTTTTTCGTAGACAGCCGTACCAGTGCTGCCACCGTCGCCGCCGCCGAGGCCCAGGCACAGGCCCTTGGGCATGTGTCGCGCGACGTGTTTCTGGACGACGTACGCACCACAGAGGCCATCACCACACAGCTGCAGCAAGGCGTGGCACTGGCACACAGGCAAGGCTCGGCGGTGCTGATCGGGCATCCTTATCCGCAAACCCTGCAGGTGCTGGAGCAGGAGATGCCCCGGCTGCGAAGCCAGGGCATCGAATTGGTGACACTGACACAGATGATTGCAGAACGCGGTAATCAGGCCATGCCTGCCCATGGCAAGCACGGCCGCTACAGCAATCGCTGAGCCATTCAGTCAAAGGGGATCAGCCCCTCCACCTGGTTCAGGCGTAAATCCCCCCGGTAAATGGCGACCAGGTCTTCGCCGCTGGTTGCAGCCCGCAGTTGCGCCAGGCGCCCCAGTTTGCGCTGCGCCCACAGCTTCAGGTGCCCTTTGCTGAACTGCCGCGCCGGAGTGTCGATGTCCGGGTAGTGAAAGTGTGCCTCCCACAGCCCATCGCCCTGCCCCTGACCGGCCCGCGGCAGGCGCCTGACCTCGTAGACATCCAGGTAATCACCTGCTGCCAATGCCTTGCGGGGCCCCGCGCGCTGGACAGTGACCTGGTGGTTGTCGAGCAGAAATTGCAGGCTTCGTGCGTCGGGGTGGTCGGTGGACAGATAGATGCCGGTCAACAGGTCGCGGCGGGTAGCCTGCAAACGCTCGATGGCCTCACCCAGATTTTCGAACAAGGCATCTTCGGGGCTCATCCTTGGCAACGTGCTCAGGGCATTACGCAGTTTTTCCAGGTGCCCGTCGACAACCGTGGCCAGACCATTGGGCTGCTCTGCCTGAAAGAAACTTCTGGCCAGCTTGTTGATCCGCTCGACCTCCGCAAGCAGGGCCTGTGCCCGCTTTCGCGCAAGGCGGGGTTCCAGCGGGGAGAATGGCGGCTCTGACTCAGCGGGTTGCGGCACATCCTCGACCCACTCGCCGCCGCGCTGATGGAAGGTCTTCAGTACATGCTGGGTTCGCTCATCACGCTGCTGGACGATGGCGACACCATCCACCTCGACTTCCTGAGCGAGAACCTTGCGCCCGCGCTGAGTCCTGACCAGCTTGCGCCGCCCACCGCGCGGGGCATAGACCGTGGGACGCGGTGGGGCGGGCTCACAGAACTCCTGCTCTCGCACTGCCTGGGCGAGGTCGCCTTGAGCTGCGCGCTGCAATCCGTGCAAGGTTTTCTTGTACAGTTGCAGCGCCTCCTGCCTGATCGCCGCGCCCCCTACACTGCCCAGATAGTCGGCCATTGCCGCAGCCTCCTCGTAGCCTTCCAGGATGCCGCTCAACACCTCGATCCGCTCGGCCAGCGACAGCTCACTGCCCGCCAGATCGCCATGCGCGTTGCCTGCACTTTTCAGGCTGTCGCCTGCCAGGTAGTCGAGGTATTGCGATAACACCCGCTCCTCAACATCGGCCAGTCTTTCCAGGCTGGCTTCGGCCAGGTCTTGAAGCAGACGGAAATCAAGGTCGATGGCCGACAACCGCCGCGCCTCGATGGTGCTCTTGAGCTCGTTGTCTTTGTTGATGCGCGCGTGCGTGTCATCATCCTTGAACACGAAATTGTCGTCTTTGAGGGTTTCTTCGAGCAGCGCGTCAAGCAACCGGGACATGTCGACCAGATCCACTTCCCATTTGATGACCTCTTCCAGTACAGAACGAAAGTGCTTGTACTGGCTGATTTCGTCTTCGCTCTCAGGGTGGATGACAATCTGCTCGGCGAGGTTTTCCAGGTCCTCTGCATTGATGATCTTGGCCATCTCGTTGTAGAAGACTGAAATATTCTCGATCAGGCTCTGGCGGATCAGGCTGCGTTGCTCTTTGAGGACAACACTGTAGGCGTAATCCTCGTGGCGCATGTTGAACAGGCTGTTGACCACTTGCTCATGCTTGAGTGAGTTCTCGGCCAGGCTTTTGACTTCGTAGATGATTTTCAAGTTGATCTGCTTGCGCAGACGCTGGGTCAACTCAAGCTCGCGAATCGTCAGCTCGTCCGGATCAGCAACCGTTTTGAGCGCTGCGATGCGCTTGTCTTTTTCGTTGAGCAGGTCGCGATGCCTGTTCAGGGTTTCGGCCATGGCATTGTGCTGGTGAGCCAAGGCAGCTTCTTCGCGCTTGAGTTGCTCGCTTTTCTTGCGGTTCTCCTCTTTCAAGGCCTCACGCCTGCTCTTGGGCATGCCGCCACGCAGGCGCAAACCACGGTCAACCCGCCACTGGCCATACTCGAATGTCACCCAGGGCCCCATGCCCTCATCAGGGCCAACAATGCGCACACCGCCATCAACCAATACGGCCCGGTACACCCCGTCCCCCAGGTACAGGAAGTGATGCTCACCCACCGGATACAAACCGCGCCACGGCCCTGCCTCGATCGGGTCAATGCCTCGTAGTGATTGCGCGACGCGCATATCGGACACTGCCCTGCGTTGCTGCGGCGACAGCACATTGAAGCCCTGCGCACCGCGCCAGGCAAAGTCCAGGCGGGTCGCGCCATGTTGGGCCAACCCGCCTGGCACCCCGACCTTGCCTTGCACGGGAGCCGCCAATGCCTGAGCACCACGCCATTGCGCCGAGGCACTGGCCTGATCGGGCAGTAGTACAGGCACGTCTACCGGCAACTGCGGCAGGCGCAGGTGCATCAGGGCCATTGACGCGTTGAGCAGCAGTTCGACCACGGCACGGCAGCGCTCGAACGTGCTGCCTTCGCGCAGTGCCGTCACGTCATCGTGCAACCCGGAAATCACCTGCACCAGCCAAGCCACGCTGGCCACAGGCCCACGCAGCAGCAGCGTCACGACATCGAACAGCAACCAGGCTCCCTGAACAAGAATTGCCCAGCGACTTTCAGCGTTGGAAACCGACTCACGGTCGGCCAGTTCGACCAACAAGTTGCGATTGGCCCTGTACAGCTTCGCATCAACATCACGGCGCCAGAACTGCGCAGCGAACGTGGCTGGGCGCGCTCGCTCGGGCAGTAGTTGACTATCGAGTATGGGGCCTGGGTGATGCGGTTCATGGAAGCCGCCATAGGCATAGACGGCACGGGCGACAGGCGTCATCCAGTCGAGGATGCTCTCCTGCAATGGCCCAGGCCTGCGGATCGCTTCCATCATCACCGTCAGGCTATGGAACTCGAGCAGCGGCTTGGCTTTGTATAAAGGCCTGTATAGCAGCACCCCGGCCGGTTCAGTGCCGGACAGGACATACATGCCGCTGACCTCATCCTGCTCGTTGGCGCTTGCTTCGCGCCTGAACGCCAGAGGCATCAGCATCAGTGACGGCTGTTCAGGGCAGTCATGACCTTGGCAGTAATCTGTCACGCACTGCAGGCCGGCGTCACTGAGTTCACCCTGCAAGCGGGCGTATAGCGCGCTGAACAGCAGCGAACACCGCCACTCACGCCCAAAGCGCCTGGTCCGCTCAGGCCGAGTCGCCGGATCGTCGAGTTTCAGCGCGACATAGGCTGGATAGTGCTTGCCGATATCGACCCGCTGCACCAGCGACTTGAGATAATCGCCGTTCATCCAAGCCATGATCAGCTGGTTCTCACGGTGCGTTATGGCCGTGAGCTGCATGCCCTTGAGTGAACTGAGGTTACCGATGGCGAACTCGGTCAACGTCATGCTGCGGTGCTCCACCGCAGCATCGCCTGGCCCGACGCCTGCACCACCCGGCCAGCCTGCACTGACGGTGACCTGGAGAATCAGGTCATCCGAAAAATAATTAGCCTCGCTCGGAAAATCGGCAAGCATTTGCGCACGCAGCATCTGGCGGGTATAGCTGCGCAGGTCGAGCACATCCTCCAGCGCCCCGCTACCTTCGGAGTGAGCCTGCGCCAGGGCCAGTTCGAACATGCCCCGCTGGTAGGCAAAACCAAAGGCAGCATTGGCATTTAGCAGGCCAGGCGGCAAGGCAATGCGCGCCTCGCTGGCTTGGCCATAGCCGTCGATGAACCAGCGCGACGGGTCGCTCAGCGCAGCGAAGCACTGCTCAAGCTGCGTGATGCCTGACACCTGTGCGTAACGTAATCGAGCAATGGAGTCGAGCATGATCTCGAGCATCAAGGTGCTTTGCTGAGCAAACACGTCGCCTTCCAGCTCGTAGCGATGCCATGTCATGGATTCGAAGCGCTGGTGCCCGGCAAGCTCGTCGCGTAGTACCTCGGCGAAATCATCCAACGATGAAAATGCCCTCACGAGGCTGGACGGGGCGCACCACAGAATCACCTCGCGCTCGTCCCACTCGCCCCTGACCAGCAGGTTGGGCAGCCACTGATCATCAGCATCAAGTTGCACCTGGACCAGAAACACCGAAGGGGTGGAGCCACTATTCCTGAGCACACTGAGCATGCATTGACGCTGCTGATCATCCAGCCCCTGCAACGGCAAATTTTGCAACAAAGCCGATTTGAGCAGGTGCTGCAGCCACAGGTCCCGGCTCACGCCCTGGCTGCCTGGCGCCTTCCAGTAATCGACCTGAGCTTGGCAGAAGTTGTCCGCAAGCATTAGCAGAAGGTCATCCAGCTCAGCCAATTGGGCGCGGATCGAAATCGTCCCGGATGGCAACGCATTACCTTCCTGGTCGCGCAGGAACCAGGGTTCCCGGACTGCCAGCAGGAAATCCCCACCGTCAGCCCCCAGCGATGCCAGGGGCTGGCGGGCGTGAAATGCCTCAAGCATGACCTCCAGCAATGGCCGGGGCGTCCACGCGTCGTAGGTCTGCGGGCCGGACGCAATGCGGGCAGGGATGTTGAGTATGAGCGGTTCGGCATCGGGCAGCCTGGCGCCGGCCAAAGCGGCATGACAGGGGACCAGCAATTCGAGAATCTGCTGGCTCAGAACACTACGCAGGGTTGGACGACTGAAAAACTCGGTAGCAACTGCCCGACGAAAGTCAGGCACAGGACTTGGCTGAATGGGCATGGGGCGGCTTCCTCGCGACAAATGGAGCGCAAGGATGTGCCAAGGGGCAAAGTTCGCTGCGTTACATAAAGCTGGAGCCCTTGGGCGGCCGGCATCCGGCCGCCCAAGGGCTAACCGGATCAGCTGTAGACGCGGCCCAGCAACTGGCGATGGCTCTCGAACTGGTCGAGTACATCACGCACGATCTGCTCAGGCGCGAAGCCCATCAGGTCGTACTCCTGGCTGCCATCGTGCAGGTACACTTCGGCGCGATAGAAGCGCTGGCGCACCTGCGGCTCGCCCTCGACCGGCGCATCGCTCGGTGCGGCCATGTAACCGTCCAGGCTCACCTCGTAAACGAAGGGGTTGCCCTCTTCCATCATCACCCGCAGGCCCATCATGTTGCGCGACTGGCCAACACGGCTCTCGACATCAAAGCCCAGGGTGCGCAGTTGCTCGGCAGCTTCTTTCAGGGCCGGGGTGACCTGCTTGTCCATGAAGCGCTGCACCACGGCCTGGGTCGGCTGCAGCTCCAGCTGGCTCAGGCGCTCGGTGAAACCGCGACGGCCACGGGCGGCCAGCTCGGCACGCTCCTGCTCCACGGCAACGTCCTGCTTCATGGCCTTGTACAGGCCGAACATGAACAGCACCAGCACCACCGAGAACGGCAGGCCCGCCAGCACCACCATGGTCTGCATGGCTTCGAAGTTACCGGCGAACAGCAGGCCAATGGTGACCAGGGTGATGATCACCGACCAGAACACCACCATCCAGTGCGGGGCATCTTCGTCGACCTTGCCGCCTTTGCACGACAGGTTGGCCATCATCACCGCACCGGAGTCGGCCGGGGTGAGGAACAGCACGAAGCCCACGAACACCGCCACACCGATCACGATCTTGGCGGCTGGGAAATACTCCAGCAGCTGGTAGATCGACATCGACGGCTGCTCCAGCGCGGTCTTGCCCAGCTCCACGGCGCCCTGGTTGATCACCAGGTCAAGGGCGGTATTACCGAAGATCGACAACCAGGCCAGGGTGAAGCCCAGCGGGATCAGCAGTACGCCGCAGACCAGCTGGCGCACGGTACGGCCCTTGGAGATACGGGCAATGAACATACCGACGAACGGGCCCCAGGAGATCCACCACGCCCAGTAGAACACGGTCCACAGGCCCAACCAGCGCTCAGAGTTGCCGGCCTCGCCTTCGTAGACATAAAGGTCGAAAGTCTTCAGCACGATGCCATTGAGGTAGTCACCGATGTTCTGCACCAGGCCGTTGAGCAGGTGCAGGGTCTCGCCGCCCAGCAGCACGAAGATCAGCAAACCACTGAACAGCATGATGTTCAGGTTGGACAGGCGGCGGATGCCGTTTTCCACACCTGACACCGCAGCCACCGTAGCCACGCCGGCCATGACCAGAATCACCACCAGCAGGTTGGTCTGGCTGTGGTCCATGCCGAACAGGTATTCAAGGCCCGAAGACACCTGCATCGCACCGATCCCCAGGTTGGTCACCAGACCGAGCAGGGTGACGAACATGCCGAAGATGTCCACGGCATTGCCGGCAGCGCCCTTGACCCAACGCTCGCCGACCAGCGGATACAGTGCCGAGCGCAGTGCCAGCGGCTGGTTGTGCCGGTAGGCAAAGTAGCCTACGGCCAACCCGACCAGGGCGTAGATCGCCCAGCCATGCAGGCCCCAGTGCAGGAAGGTCAGTTGCAGGCCCTGGCGCGCGGCCTCGAGGCTGGCAGGGGTGCCCTGGGGCGGATTGAAGTAGTGGTCCAGCGGCTCGGAGGCGCCGAAGTACAGCAGCGAGATGCCGATACCGGAGGAAAACAGCATGCCGGCCCAGGCGCCGTAACTGAAGTCGGGCTGGTCATCCTTGCCGCCAAGCTTGAGCTTGCCGTAATCGGAGAACGCCAGGTAAACGACAAACAGCAGGTAACCGCAGATCACCAGCATGTAGTACCAGCCGAAGGTGCGCGTCAGCCACTTCTGGGCCACGCCCAGTACCTGACCGGCGGTTTCGGGAACAGCGATAAGCAAGGCAGTCAGAACGAGGATCATCAGCGCGGAAGTGAAAAACACCACGCGATTGACCCGTACCCTCTCGGCGGGGGGTTTGGTAAGGGAGGCAGAACTCATTGCACGAATGCTCCGGGCAGTGCGGCTGTGGAGGCTAATCAGTCTTTTCCCGAGCAATTGGTGGAATACCCCCACTGCGTCAGGTGTTATAAAAGCACCTTGGAAACCGTGATCCCTGATAGAAACGTTGCAAAAACCAGACAGGTGGTCGGCGCAAATGCTTCGCCAAATCAGATTGGTGCGCGCATTCGTCACAGAGCACCCCGCCCGCTCCAAGGGCCTGCCGCAGGTCGATGACCGCTCGGCAGAATCTGCAGTTCGCATCGCTCATGCCCGTCAACGCCTTGTATTCCGGGGGTTACGCGATTTCCTGGGGTGTCAATCCGTGCCCTCGAAACAGCCTGAAAAACTGTCAATGGCACAAATTGTCGCAGAGCTTATTCTTTATTGATTGAACGTTCAATCAAAACAAAATAGACTGGTCCTCGCCGAGTCAGCCGCACTTCGTCTGCTCGTCAGGCCTGAGGAGATAGCAAGATGCCCAAGGTCGGTATGCAACCCATCCGCCGCCAGCAATTGATCGAAGCTACGCTGCAAGCAGTCGATCAGGTCGGCCTGGGAGATGCCAGCATTGCGCTGATTGCCCGTTTGGCCGGTGTGTCGAACGGCATCATCAGTCACTACTTTCAGGACAAGAACGGCCTGATAGCGGCGACGATGCGCTACATCATGAACATGCTCAACGAGGGCGTGATCGCTCGTCGCCAAGCGCTGACCGACGACAGCCCGCGAGCCCACCTGAGGGTGATCATCGAAGGCAACTTCGATGCCAGCCAGGTGAATGGCCCGGCAATGAAAACCTGGCTGGCCTTCTGGGCCTCCAGCATGCACCAGCCGTCCTTGCACAGGTTGCAGCGGATCAACGATCACCGCCTGTATTCCAACCTGTGCTGCCAGTTCCGCCGCGCCATGCCGCTCGATGAAGCGCGCACCGCCGCCCGCGGCCTGGCTGCCTTGATCGACGGGCTGTGGCTGCGCGGAGCGTTGTCGGGCGATGCCTTCGACACCGGCCAGGCGATACAGATCGCTTACGAATACCTGGAACTACAACTGGCTAAACAGCAGCGCCCGGACACGCAACCACCGGCCTCTGAAAAAACGCGCACAGCCCTTGCCCAGCCGGCCGGAGCGTGACGCGAAAGCCACTCACACACTGCACTTGCGAGGACACTATGGCCCGTTTCGGAACGCAAAAACTCTACATTGACGGCGGTTATGTCGACGCTGGCAGCGACGCCACCTTCGAAGCCATCCACCCGGCGACCGGCGAAGTCCTCGCCCACGTGCAGCGCGCCACTCAGGCCGACGTCGAGAAAGCCGTCGAAAGCGCCGAGCGCGGTCAGAAAATCTGGGCCGCAATGACTGCCATGCAGCGTTCGCGCATCCTGCGCCGTGCCGTCGACATTCTGCGTGAGCGCAACGACGAACTGGCCATGCTGGAAACGCTGGACACCGGCAAGTCGTACTCCGAAACCCGCTACGTCGACATCGTCACCGGCGCCGACGTGCTGGAATACTACGCAGGCCTGGTGC
>NZ_MOMO01000088.1:0-41855 GCF_009933855.1 Pseudomonas sp. SG-MS2
TTGGGAGCGCATTCTGATTGCTGCGGCCGACGGCAGCCTGGCCGCTGACGTGCGGCCGCTGGTGCGCTTCAACGTCAGTGTCATCGTCGAGCAAAATGGTCGGCGCGAACGGGGCGGGCAGGGCGGCGGCGGGCGTACCGACTACCGCTTCTTCACCGAGGAACGGGTCATGGGTTATGCCCGTGAGGCGCTGCGCCAGGCCTTGGTGAACCTGGAGGCCATTCCTGCGCCAGCTGGTACCTTGCCGGTGGTGCTGGGTTCTGGTTGGTCGGGTGTGCTGTTGCATGAAGCGGTCGGCCACGGCCTGGAAGGCGACTTCAACCGTAAGGGCAGTTCGGCGTTCAGTGGCCGGATCGGCGAGAAGGTGGCTTCGAGCCTGTGCACTATCGTAGACGACGGCACCCTCGAGGGCCGCCGAGGCTCGCTGAGTGTCGACGACGAAGGTACGCCGACCGAATGCACCACGCTGATCGAGAACGGCGTGCTCAAGGGCTACATGCAGGACAAACTCAATGCACGCCTGATGGGGATGGCCGTGACCGGTAACGGCCGCCGGGAATCCTATGCCCACCTGCCGATGCCACGCATGACCAACACCTACATGCGTGCCGGCGAAAGCGACCCGCAGGAAATCATCGCCTCGGTGAAGAAAGGCATCTACTGCGCCAACCTTGGCGGTGGCCAGGTGGACATCACCAGCGGCAAGTTCGTGTTCTCCACCAGCGAAGCCTATCTGATCGAAGACGGGAAAATCACCGCGCCGGTCAAGGGCGCGACGCTGATCGGCAACGGGCCCGAGGCCATGAGCCGAGTGTCGATGGTGGGTAACGATCTTGCGTTGGACAGCGGTGTGGGCACGTGCGGCAAGGATGGGCAATCGGTGCCGGTAGGGGTTGGCCAGCCGACCTTGAAGCTGGACGCGATCACCGTCGGTGGTACCGGCGCGTGATGCATGCCCCGGGGCTGCAGGGCAGCCCCAGGTGGCGGGGCTCAGCGCAGGCCGCGCTGAAGTTCGTCGAGGTCGCGGATGTACTTGAAGACCTTGCGCGCAGCGGCAGGCGGCTTGTTCCGCGCCTTTTCGTGCTGAGCGTGACGGATCAGCGAACGCAGTTGCTGACGGTCGGTGTCGGGGTATTCGTTGACGAAGCGTTCAAGGTCCTCGTCGTTACCGTCGATAAGGCGGTCCCGCCAGCGCTCCAGGTTGTGGAAGCGTTCGTTGTACTGGCGGCTGGAGCTGTCGATCTGCTCGAGCACCGCGTGGATGGCGTCCAGGTCCTGGTCGCGCATCAGTTTGCCGACGAACGACATATGCCGTTTGCGTGCGCCATGGGCGGTGTGCTTGCAGGCTTCGGCCAAGGCTTTGCGCAGCTCGTCGGTCAACGGCAGGCGCGCCAGGGTATCGGCCTTGACCGTGGTCAGGCGTTCGCCGAGTTCGACCAGCGCATGCAACTCGCGCTTGATCTGGGTTTTGCTTTTTTCGCCGTCGAAGGCGTCGTCGTATGAATCAACCATGGTGGCAGTCCGTTTAAGTTTTATGAAAAGTCGCCGCGCAGGCACTTTTCGTACAAGGCATAGAAATTGCCGCCATGATAACCACCCGGGGGCCGCTTGTCCGGCCCGGTCGTAGAATGACCCTCGCCGAACGCAGAATTTGAGTGGAGAAAACCATGAGTGCAGTCCAGAGCGTAGGCCCCAAGGACCTGCCAGCATTGCAGGAGCAGGTCGAAGCGATCATCGCCGAGGCGAGCCGGCAGGGTGCCAGCGCCTGCGAAGTGGCGGTATCGCTGGAGCAGGGCTTGTCCACCACGGTGCGCCAGCGTGAGGTCGAGACGGTAGAGTTCAACCGCGACCAAGGCTTTGGCATCACCCTCTATGTCGGCCAGCGCAAGGGCTCGGCCAGCACCTCGGCCAGTGGGCCGGAGGCTATTCGCGAAACCGTTGCCGCCGCCCTGGCCATTGCCAGGCACACCTCCGAAGACGAGTGCTCGGGGCTGGCTGATGCGGCACTGATGGCGCGCGAGATCCCTGACCTGGACCTTTACCATGACTGGGATCTGGAGCCCGAGAAAGCCATCGAGATGGCGCTGGCCTGCGAGGCTGCGGCGTTCGACGCTGACCCGCGCATTCTCAACGCCGATGGCACCACCCTCAATACCCACCAGGGCTGCCGTGTATATGGCAACAGCCATGGCTTCATCGGTGGCTACGCATCGACCCGGCACAGCCTGAGCTGCGTGATGATCGCTGAAGGTGAAGGCCAGATGCAGCGTGATTACTGGTATGACGTCAACCGCCAGGGCCACCTGTTGGCCGACCCGCGCAGCATTGGCCAGCGCGCGGCACAGCGAGCAGCCAGCCGACTCGGTGCGCGCCCGGTCAAGACATGCGAAGTGCCGGTGCTGTTCTCCGCCGAGCTGGCGGGTGGTCTGTTCGGCAGCTTCCTGTCGGCCATTTCTGGTGGCAACCTGTACCGCAAGTCGTCGTTCCTCGATGGTGCCATTGGCCAGCGTCTGTTCCCCAGCTGGCTGACGCTGGACGAGCGCCCGCATATTCCGCGTGCCCTTGGCAGCGCGGCATTCGACGGTGATGGCTTGGCGACTTATGCCAAGCCGTTTGTCGATAAAGGGGAGCTGGTGTCTTACCTGCTGGGCACCTATTCCGGTCGCAAGCTCGGCTTGCCAAGCACGGCCAACTCCGGTGGCGTGCATAATCTGTATGTCACCCATGGCATCGAAGATCAGGCGGCACTGATCCGGCGCATGGGGCGCGGTTTGCTGGTGACTGAGCTGATGGGCCATGGCCTGAACATGGTCACGGGCGACTACTCGCGGGGTGCCGCAGGTTTCTGGGTTGAGAATGGCGAGATCCAGCATGCGGTGCAGGAAGTGACGATTGCCGGCAACATGAAGGACATGTTCCAGCAGATTGTCGCGATTGGCAGCGATCTTGAAACCCGCAGCAATATTCACACCGGCTCGGTGTTGATCGAGCGGATGACCGTTGCAGGTAGCTGAGTTGCTTGAGCGTTAAGCAAAACCTAAAAGCCCGGCCACTGTGCCGGGTTTTTATTTGCTCAATCCGCGCTTGAAGTGATTACGTTTATCATTTAATAATGAATATCATTACCCAAAGCTTTGGTGATGATGTTCATGAAACCTGTCCTGCGCGAACTGCCCTACCTGGAAAACTGGCGCTGGCTCAGCCGGCGCATCCGCTGCGCGCTCGAACCCGACGAGCCGCGCCTGATCGAGCACTACCTTGCCGAAGGCCGCTACCTGGTGTGCTGCACGGATACCTCGCCATGGACGGTGGCTCTGACTTCCTTCCGCCTGCTGCTGGATACCGCTTGCGATCGCATGCTGCCATGGCATTGGCGTTGCCAGTGCCTGGACCAGGCCTGGCGCCCTCTGCTTGAACTGCGCAACCTGGACCGCCGCGAACAGAACCAGCGCTGGCAACCCTACGCTCTGCAACTGGCCAATTGCCGGTTGCTGCCGTCCATTTCCCCCGATGAACTGATGCAAGGATTTGATGATGAGTGATACCCGTATCGAGCGTGACAGCATGGGTGAACTGCAAGTGCCGGCCCAGGCCCTGTACGGCGCCCAGACCCAGCGCGCGGTCGACAATTTCCCGATCAGCGGTCAGCGTATGCCGGCCCAGTTCATTCGTGCCCTGCTGCTGGCCAAGGCTGCGGCAGCCAAGGCCAACATCGAGCTTGAGCAAATTTCCGCCGCCCAGGGCCAAGCCATCGTCAAGGCGGTCGAGCAGCTGCTTGCCGAGGACTTCATCCAGCACTTCCCGGTGGACGTGTACCAGACTGGCTCCGGCACCAGCTCGAACATGAATGCCAACGAGGTGATCGCCACCTTGGCCAGCCGCCTGCTCGGTGAGCCGGTCAATGCCAACGACCACGTCAACTGTGGCCAGAGCAGCAACGACATCATCCCGACCACCATCCACGTCAGTGCCGCACTGGCGCTGCATGAGCAGTTGCTGCCCGCTCTGGCTCACCTGGCTCAGGTGATCGAAGCCAAATCGGTGCAGGTGCATCAGTACGTGAAGACTGGCCGTACCCACCTGATGGATGCCATGCCGGTGCGCATGAGCCAGGTGCTGGATGGCTGGGCGGCACAGATCAACGGCGCCAAGGCGCATATCGAAGCGACCCTGCCGAGCCTGCAGGCCCTGGCCCAGGGTGGCACTGCCGTGGGCACCGGGATCAACGCCCACCCGCAGTTCGCCGCAGGCTTTGCCCGTCAGCTGAGCGGCCTCACCCAGGTCGAGTTCACCCAAGGACCGAACCTGTTCGCCCTGATCGGCTCCCAGGACACCGCCGTGGCGCTGTCCGGCCAGCTCAAGACCACAGCCGTGGCACTCATGAAAATCGCCAACGACCTGCGCTGGATGAACTCCGGCCCGCTCGCCGGCCTCGGTGAAATCGAACTGCAAGGCCTGCAGCCTGGCTCCTCGATCATGCCGGGCAAGGTCAACCCGGTGATCCCGGAAGCCACCGCCATGGTTGCCGCCCAGGTGATCGGCAACGACGCGACCATCGCCGTTGCCGGCCAGTCGGGCAACTTCGAGCTCAACGTGATGCTGCCGGTGATTGCCCGCAACCTGCTGGAGAGTATCGAGCTGATGGCCAATGCCAGCCGCCTGCTGGCCGACAAGGCCATCGCCAGCTTCAAGGTCAACGAGAACAAGCTCAAGGAAGCCCTGGCGCGCAACCCGATCCTGGTCACCGCGCTGAACCCGATCATCGGCTATCTCAAGGCCGCCGAGATCGCCAAGACCGCCTACAAGCAGGGCCGGCCGATCATCGACGTGGCGCTGGAGCATACCGACCTGTCGCGCGATCAGCTCGAGGCGCTGCTGGACCCGGAAAAACTCACCGCT
The DNA here is from genome assembly GCF_009933855.1 of Pseudomonas sp. SG-MS2. Lineage (NCBI taxonomy): Bacteria > Pseudomonadati > Pseudomonadota > Gammaproteobacteria > Pseudomonadales > Pseudomonadaceae > Pseudomonas > Pseudomonas sp. SG-MS2. The sequence goes on from NZ_MOMO01000088.1 coordinate 4,900, forward strand.
GGGGGCATCTGACCCGCGTCATCGCCCAGGAGACGTGTCATGCAGCACTGGAAACGCACCACCGAGGCCGCCAATCGCCTGTTCGAACAGGGCGAGCTGGTCGATGCCCGGGAACTCTACCTGCAAGCCCTGGCTCTGGCCCAGGTGCTATTGGAGCGCTGGCATGACGTCGACGAAGCGGTGGCGGCGTTCGTCGTCGCCCATCACAACCTGGCCGACCTGCACCTGCGCCTGAACCAGCCGCAGGAGAGCGCCGACTACCTGTGCGCCGCTCACCAGCGCCTGCTCCAGGCCAGCCAGCAAGCGCGTTTGCCGCAGGCGCTGCGTGATGCCGCGCTGCGCCACAGCGGGCGCACTTACACCCAATTGCTGAGCTTCATTGCCGAGTACGGCCAGTATCCGCGCACCGAGCGTCTGCTCGATCGCCAGGCGCCCTTGGCCAGTGAACTGGCTGCCCAGCCGGACCTGCCGCCCACAACCCAAGCTTACGGAATCCATTGATATGCCTCATACCTTGCCTGCATTGCCCTATGCCTACGATGCGCTGGAACCGAACATCGATACCCAGACCATGGAAATCCACCACACCAAGCACCACCAGACCTACGTCAACGGCCTCAACGCCGCGGTCGAAGGTACCGAGTGGGCTGAATGGCCGGTTGAAAAGCTGGTTGCTGCGGTCAAGCAGTTGCCGGAGAACCTGCGAGGCGCGGTGACCAACCATGGGGGTGGTCACGCCAACCATTCGCTGTTCTGGAAGGTCATGTCGCCCACAGGCGGGGGCCAGCCACAGGGCCTGGTGGCCAAGGCCATCGAGGCTGAACTGGGTGGTTTCGAGGCGTTCAAGGAAGCTTTCACCAAAGCTGCGCTGACCCGCTTCGGCAGCGGCTGGGCCTGGCTCAGCGTGACCCCTGAGCAGAAACTCGTGGTGGAAAGCAGCGGCAACCAAGACAGCCCACTGATGCATGGCAACACACCGATCCTCGGCCTGGATGTGTGGGAGCACGCCTACTACTTGAAGTACCAGAACCGTCGCCCGGAATACATTGGGGCTTTCTACAACGTAATTGACTGGGCCGAAGTGGAACGTCGTTATCTCGAAGCCAGCCAGTGAGTCGGACCGGTATGCGCTCAGAGGTGATGTCGGTCAGTAGTGTGCGCCTGTTCCGGCTGGCGCTGGGTACTTTGCTGCTCTTGGTTGGCACAGCCCTGCTGGTGGCCCGGGGCATTGCCTGGCTGGACCTGGAACCGCGCATGCTGCGTGCCCTTGAGGGCGGCGCATTGTGCGCGCTTGGAACAGCGCTGGGCGCGGTACCGGTGCTGGTGATTCGCAACATGCCGGTGGCCCTGGCCGATACCTTATTGGGTTTCGGTGCCGGTGTGATGCTGGCGGCCACCGCGTTCTCGCTGATCATCCCTGGGCTGGATGCCGCTCAGTCCATCGGATTCGGCCCTTGGGGCGCGGGTGCGCTGATCAGTTTTGGCCTGCTGTTCGGTGCGATGTGTCTGTTCGTGGTCGATTTAAAGGTCTCTGGCGCCTCGCCAGAAGCTTTGGTGGGCAGCGAAAATCAGCCTGTGATCGCAGCGCGCATCTGGCTGTTCGTGATCGCCATCATCGCCCACAACATTCCCGAAGGCATGGCTATCGGCGTGTCGGCGGGCGGTGGCATGGCCGACGCTGACAGCCTGGCCATGGGTATCGCCTTGCAGGATGTACCCGAAGGGTTGGTCATTGCGCTGGTGCTGGCAGGGGCGGGGATGCCGCGGTTCAAGGCGTTTCTGATCGGTGCGGCGTCGGGGTTGGTGGAGCCACTGGCAGCGGTGATCTGTGCCTGGCTGGTGAATGTCGCCGAATTGCTGCTACCGCTGGGCCTGGCCTGCGCGGCAGGGGCGATGTTGTTGGTGGTGACCCAGGAAATCATCCCCGAATCGCGCAGCAATGGGCATCACCGTTTGGCCAGCCTCGGGCTGTGCGTGGGTTTTTGCCTGATGATGGTGATGGATACGGCGATGTCTTGAATTGGCATTGCCGGCGATGAGGCCAGCCTGGATTTGGGGTGGCTTATTCGCCTTCGTCGAAGTAGTTGTTGATCAACGCTACCAGCGCTTCCAGCGCATCGTTGTCCTGCTCACCCTCGGTGTGCAGGTGCACCTGGGTGCCTTTGCCTGCCGCCAACATCATCACGGCCATGATGCTCTTGCCGTCCACCAGCTTGTCGGGTGCGCGGCCCACCCGCACCTGGCAGGGGAAGCGCCCGGCTACGCCGACGAACTTGGCGGCCGCCCGGGCATGCAGGCCCAACTTGTTGATGATGGTGATTTCGCGGGCGGGCATCGTGGTGCGGATCCTGTGGGCTAGAGGTCGCGGTGGCGGACCTGGACGTTTTTCAAGGACTGTTGCAGCAGCTGGCCGAGGCGCTCGGTGATGTACACCGAGCGGTGGTGGCCACCTGTGCAGCCAATGGCGATGGTGACGTAGGCGCGGTTGCTGGCGGCAAAGCGGGGCAGCCATTTGAGCAGGTAGGTCGAGATATCGGTAAACATCTCTTCGACATCCGGCTGCGCGGCAAGGTAATCGATAACCGGCTGATCCAGGCCAGAATGCTCACGCAGTTCGGGCTTCCAGTACGGGTTGGGCAGGCAGCGTACATCGAAAACCAGGTCTGCATCGACCGGCATGCCACGCTTGAAGCCGAACGATTCGACCAGGAATGCGGTGCCGGGCTCAGGCTGATTGAGCAGGCGCAACTTGATCGAGTCGCGCAGTTGGTAAAGGTTGAGGCTGGTAGTGTCGATCTTCAGGTCGGCGAGGTCGGAGATTGGCCCCAACAGTTCGCTTTCCACGCGGATCGCTTCGGCCAGTGAGCGATCTGCATTTGTCAGCGGATGACGCCGGCGCGTTTCGGAGAAACGCTTGAGCAGCGTGTCCTCGTCGGCGTCGAGAAACAGCACATCGCACTGGATATGGCGGCCACGCGCTTCGGCGAGCAGTTCGGGGAAGCGTGACAGGTGGCTGGGCAGGTTGCGGGCATCAATGGACACTGCCACTTTCGGTTGCAGCAACTCTGTATGGATCAACGCGTTTTCCGCCAGCTGCGGCAGTAAACCGGCAGGCAGGTTATCGATACAGTAAAAGCCGTTGTCTTCCAGCACGTCGAGGGCGGTACTCTTGCCGGAGCCGGACCGGCCGCTGACGATGATCAGGCGCATGTTCAGTGCTCGTTCTGTGCGTCCAGGACTACCTGGTACAGGGCCTCGCTGCTGTTGGCGGCACGCAGGCGCTCGCGAACTTCCTTGCGATCCAGCATGCTGGCGATCTGGCGCAGCAGTTCCAGATGGGCGTCGGTGGCAGCCTCCGGCACCAGAAGGATGAACAGCAGGTCGACTGGCGCGCCATCGATGGCGTCATAGTCGATCGGAGCATCCAGGTGCAGCAGGGCACTGACGGGAGAGGTGCAGCCTTCGAGCCGGCAGTGAGGTATGGCGATGCCATTGCCGAAGCCTGTGGAACCGAGCTTTTCACGAGCGATCAGCTTTTCGAAGACGTCTTGCATCTCCAGCTCGGGTATTTGATCGGCAATCAGATTAGCGACCTTTTCCAAGGCGCGCTTCTTACTGCCACCCGGCACGTTCACCAGGGAACGGCCGGGGGTCAGGATGGTTTCAAGTCGGATCATGGATGAGGGGATCAGCGGGCGGCTGCACCTTGCAGCAGGCTTTGCTGTTTTTCCTTGTGTTTTTTCAGTTGGCGGTCGAGCTTGTCGGCCAAGGCATCGATCGCTGCATACATGTCTTCGTGTTCGGCGTTGGCAACCACTTCACCGCCTGGAATCTGCAGGATCGCTTCGACCTTCTGCTGCAGCTTCTCGACTTTCATGATGACCTGCACGTTGGTGATCTTGTCGAAGTGACTCTCCACCCGGGCGAGCTTTTCAAGCACGTAATCGCGCAGCGGCTCGGTGACTTCTACATGCTGTCCACTGATATTGACTTGCATACAGCTTCTCCTTTGTTGCCCGTGCATAAAGAGGCAGGTCTTGCACCTGCCCCACAAACGCTGTGGCAGATCCGAGGGGCTACATCAGTCGCTTGCGTTCGCTCGACGGTGCGATGCCGAGAGACTCGCGGTATTTGGCGACGGTGCGACGGGCTACCTGGATGCCTTGTGCCTCCAGTAAACCAGCGATCTTGCTGTCACTCAATGGCTTTTTCTGATTTTCCGCCGCAACCAGTTTCTTGATGATCGCGCGGATTGCCGTGGACGAGCATTCTCCGCCCTCGGAGGTGCTGACGTGGCTTGAGAAAAAGTATTTCAGTTCGTAGATGCCGCGTGGCGTGTGCATGAATTTCTGCGTGGTCACCCGCGAGATGGTCGACTCGTGCATGCCCACGGCTTCGGCGATGTCATGCAGTACCAGGGGTTTCATTGCCTCGTCGCCGTGGTCCAGGAAACCGCGCTGATGCTCGACGATCTGTGTGGCGACTTTCATCAGCGTTTCGTTGCGGCTTTGCAGGCTCTTGATGAACCAGCGTGCTTCCTGCAACTGGTTGCGCATGAAGGTGTTGTCGGCGCTGGTGTCGGCCCGGCGGACGAAGCCGGCATATTGCGGGTTGACCCGCAGACGCGGGATCGCTTCCTGGTTCAGTTCGACCAGCCAGCGATCGCTGTCCTTGCGCACGATGACATCGGGCACCACGTATTCCGGCTCACTGGACTCGATTTGCGATCCCGGGCGCGGGTTGAGGCTCTGAACCAGCTCGATGACCTGGCGCAGCTCGTCTTCCTTGAGCTTCATGCGGCGCATCAGCTGGCTGTAGTCGCGCCCGCCGAGCAGGTCGATGAACTCGGTGACCAGGCGCTTGGCCTCGGCCATCCATGGTGTGCTGGCCGGAAGTTGGCGCAGTTGCAGCAACAGGCACTCGCCCAGGTTGCGTGCGCCGACGCCTGCAGGCTCGAACTGCTGGATACGGTGCAGCACCGCTTCGACTTCGTCCAGTTCGATATCCAGCTCCGGATCGAAACCGGCGCAGATCTCTTCGATCGTGTCTTCCAGATAACCTTGGCCGTTGATGCTGTCGATAAGGGTGACTGCGATCAGGCGGTCGGTATCGGACATCGGTGCCAGGTTCAGTTGCCACAGCAGGTGGCTTTGCAGGCTTTCGCCGGCTGATGTGCGGGTGGTGAAGTCCCACTCGTCGTCATCGTTGCTCGGCAGGCTGCTGGCGCTGGTCTGGTAGATGTCTTCCCAGGCCGTGTCGACCGGAAGCTCATTGGGGATGCGCTCGTTCCACTCACCGTCTTCCAGGGTCTCGGCACTGGCGGTGCTTTCCTGAAAGCTGTTGTCCTGGACTTCGGCGGCCGGCTTGCTCTCGGCGTTATCCGCCATCGGGTCGCTGTTGTCGAAGTCTTCGCCGTCTTCCTGACGTTCGAGCATCGGATTGGACTCCAGCGCTTCCTGGATTTCCTGCTGAAGGTCCAGGGTAGAGAGCTGGAGTAGGCGGATGGCCTGTTGCAACTGCGGGGTCATCGTCAGTTGCTGGCCCATTTTTAGGACGAGCGATGGTTTCATGGCAGGGGCTAATACCTTGTTCGCCGGCGCGCATGCGCCATCCACTACACGAGGGCGCCGGAGCGCCAATTTCAAGCAAGTTTTATGCCTTAAATTGTAGCGTTTGCCTAGAGCACTGTAACAACTTAAGCCCATTCAAGGCTGTAAAACCAGTGCTCCAGGCGCGCCCCTGAATCAGAGTCGGAACTCGTGACCCAGGTAAACTTCCTTGACAAGTTCGTTGGCCAGGATGGTCTGCGCATCGCCCTCGGCGATCAGTTGCCCGTCATTGACGATATAGGCGGTTTCGCAGATATCCAGGGTCTCGCGCACGTTGTGGTCGGTGATCAGTACGCCGATGCCCTTGGCCTTGAGGTGGTGGATGATCTGCTTGATGTCACCGACCGAAATGGGGTCGACGCCAGCGAAGGGTTCGTCCAGCAGGATGAACTTGGGGGCGGTTGCCAGGGCGCGTGCGATCTCGACACGGCGACGCTCGCCGCCGGAAAGGCTCATGCCGAGGTTGTCGCGGATGTGGCTGATGTGGAACTCCTGCAGCAGGCTTTCCAGCTCCTTGCGGCGGCCCTCACGGTCGAGCTCCTTGCGGGTCTCGAGGATGGCCATGATGTTGTCGGCCACCGACAGCTTGCGGAAGATCGAAGCTTCCTGCGGCAGGTAGCCGATGCCGGCGCGTGCGCGCCCGTGCATGGGCTGATGGCTGACATCGAGGTTGTCGATGAGCACGCGCCCCTGGTCGGCCTGGACCAGGCCGACGATCATGTAGAAGCAGGTCGTCTTGCCTGCGCCGTTGGGGCCTAGCAGGCCGACGATCTGACCGCTGTCGATCGACAGGCTGACGTCACGCACGACTTGACGCCCTTTGTAGCTCTTGGCCAGGTGCTGGGCTTTGAGGGTTGCCATTTACTCGGCCTTCTTCTTCGGCTGGATCACCATGTCGATGCGCTGACGTGGCTGGGTCACGTTGCCGCCGCGACCGGCGGTCGCAACCTGGGACTTGGTGTTGTAGACGATCTTCTCGCCTTCGGTGGTGTTGCCTTCGTTTTCGACCTTGGCGCGGTCGGTGAGAATCACGGTGTCCTTTTGCGCCTGATACTGGATGGTCACGGCCCAGCCTTTCATCTTGTCAGGCTTGGCGGCGCTCTGCTGCTGCTCGAAATAGGCCAGGTTGCCCACCGAAGTGACCACGTCGATGTCACCGTTGGCGGCGCGGGTCATGGTCACGGTATTGCCTTTGATCATCATCGAGCCCTGAGTGATGATCACGTCACCGGTGTAGGTGGCTACGCCTTGCTTGTCGTCCAGGTGCGCGTTGTCGGCCTGGATGCGGATAGGCTGGTCACGGTCGGTCGGCAGGGCGAAGGCGCTCGCGCTTCCCAGTGCTGCGCTCAGGCTGAGCAAAAGGGGGAGGGTTTTAACGAGCCTCATACTGTCCTCTTACGTTAGAGAGCAGGTCCATCCTGCCTTCTTTCAAATACGCTTTCATTCCTTTGCCCGTAGTTGTGCCACCGGCGCCGTCGATTCTAACGGCTTGCTCGGTCTGCGCATATTGCTTCTGCGGGAACACGGTCATGCGTGAGCTGGTAATGATGGTCTCACGCTGCTTCTCATCGGTGCGGGCCACGCGCACCTTGTCGATCAGTTCGACCTCGGTGCCGTCCGGGTTGACCTCGGCGCGCACGCTCTGTATGTGCCAGGGGTATTCGGTGCCGCGGTACATATGCAGGTCGGGCGTGGTCACCAGTGTGACCTCGGTGGCCTTGAGGTGTTCGACCTTGTCGGCGGTCATTTCATACTGCAGCTTGCCATCGGGCAAGAACTGTACGCTGTGGGCGTTGATCGCATAATAGTCGATCGCGCTTTCGTCGACCTGCGCTACCGGCTTGTCGAGGAAACTCTCGGGGCTGACATTCCAGTAGCCTATTGCCGCCAGCAGGGCGGCGATCACCGCGAGCAGCGCAATATTGCGGGCTTTCTTGCTGAACATGGGCAACCTACAGGTAGTTGGCGTTGGCAGCGTCCAGGGTGCCCTGGGCCTGCATGATTAGCTCACAGAATTCGCGAGCGGCACCCTCGCCGCCGCGTGCCTGGGTCACGCCGTCGGCATGCTGGCGAACGAAGGGCGCTGCATTGGCCACGGCGATACCCAGGCCGACCTTGCGAATGACCGGCAGGTCGGGCAGGTCGTCGCCCAGATAGGCGACCTGCTCATAGCTTAGGCCCAGTTCGGCGAGCAGGCCGTCGAGCACCACCAGTTTGTCCTCGCGGCCCTGAAACAGATGCGGGATGCCGAGGTTTTTTGCGCGACGCTCGACCACCGGGGTTTTGCGCCCGCTGATGATTGCCGTGGTCACGCCCGAAGCCATCAGCATCTTGATGCCTTGGCCGTCGAGGGTGTTGAACGTCTTGAATTCGCTGCCATCTTCGAGGAAGTACAGGCGGCCATCGGTGAGCACACCGTCCACATCGAACACGGCAAGCTTGATGGCCTTGCCGCGCTGCATCAGGTTCTGGGTCATTTGCGTCGTTCTCATTTACATCACGCCTGCGCGCAGCAGGTCGTGCATGTTCAGGGCACCGACCGGGCGGTCGTCCTTGTCCACCACCACCAGGGCGCTGATCTTGTGGTCTTCCATGATCTTCAGTGCTTCGGCGGCGAGCATCTCGGCGCGGGCTGTCTTGCCGTGCACGGTCATGACCTGGTCGATCAGGGTAGTGTGCACGTCGATGTTGCGGTCCAGGCTGCGGCGCAGGTCACCGTCGGTGAAGATCCCGGCCAGCGTGCCGTTCGCTTCGGCGACCACGGTCATGCCCAGGCCTTTGCGGGACATTTCAAGGAGGGCGTCCTTGAGCAGTGTGCCACGTTGTACCTGGGGCAGTTCGGTGCCAGCGTGCATGACGTTCTCGACCTTGAGCAGCAGGCGGCGGCCCAGTGCGCCACCGGGGTGCGAGAAGGCGAAGTCTTCTGCGGTAAAGCCGCGCGCTTCGAGCAGGGCAATGGCCAGGGCGTCGCCCAGCACCAGTGCTGCCGTGGTCGATGAGGTGGGCGCCAGGTTCAGTGGGCAAGCCTCATGGGCGACACGGGCATCGAGGTTGACCTCGGCGGCCTGGGCCAGCGGGGAGTCGGGGTTGCCGGTCATGCTGATGAGCTCGATGCCAAGGCGCTTGATCAGCGGCAGCAAGGTGACGATTTCGGCGGTGCTGCCGGAATTGGACAGGGCCAGGATGATATCGCCACGGGTGATCATGCCCATGTCGCCATGGCTGGCTTCAGCCGGATGCACGAAAAACGCCGGCGTGCCGGTGCTGGCCAGGGTTGCGGCGATCTTGTTGCCGATATGCCCAGACTTGCCCATGCCGACCACCACGACGCGGCCCTTGCTCGCCAGGATCAGCTCGCAGGCCTTGACGAAGTTGGCATCGATGCTGGCCGTCAAACCTTGTACGGCCTCGATTTCCAGGCGCAGGGTGCGCTGGGCGGACTGGATCAGCTCACTGGATTGGCTCATGTCGAAAAGCAATGCCTGATGAAAAGGCGGCGATTATAGCCGCAATGGAAGAAAGCCTCACCCTTTCGATTGTGCAATGAAAAGACATCGAAGCCTGTCGCTGGCCTGAACGACTCGCTCCATGGCCTTGGGGCCACCCTGTCAGCGGTGCTATAGTTCGCCGCTATTCGGCCCGCCAGGGGCGCGTGTGTCTTCAAGATGAGGGCCGGCGTCCATTAGGACATGGCTGTACTAGCAAGGAGTCTAGATGAGTGTGGATAGCGCCTACGCGGTCGAGTTGAAGGGCGTCACCTTCAAGCGCGGTTCGCGCAGCATTTTCAGCAATGTCGACATACGCATTCCGCGTGGCAAGGTCACCGGCATCATGGGGCCGTCGGGTTGCGGCAAGACCACGCTGTTGCGCCTGATGGGCGCGCAGTTGCGTCCGTCCATTGGTGAAGTATGGGTTGCCGGGCAGAACCTGCCGAGCCTGTCGCGCAGCGACCTGTTCGATGCGCGCAAGCAGATGGGAGTACTGTTCCAGAGCGGTGCCCTGTTCACCGACCTCGATGTGTTCGAGAACGTTGCCTTCCCGCTGCGCGTGCACACCCAGCTGTCGGACGAGATGATCCGCGACATCGTGTTGATGAAGCTGCAGGCCGTGGGCTTGCGTGGTGCCATCGACCTGATGCCCGACGAACTGTCCGGAGGCATGAAACGGCGCGTGGCGCTGGCCCGGGCGATTGCGCTGGATCCGCAGATCCTCATGTATGACGAGCCGTTCGTCGGCCAGGATCCGATCGCCATGGGTGTACTGGTACGCCTGATCCGGCTGCTCAATGACGCGCTGGGTATCACCAGCATCGTGGTATCCCACGATCTGGCCGAAACCGCCAGCATCGCCGACTACATCTACGTAGTGGGTGACGGCCAGGTGCTGGGCCAGGGCACGCCCGATGAGCTGATGGGCTCGGACAATCCGCGTATTCGCCAGTTCATGAAGGGCGATCCGGACGGCCCGGTGCCATTCCACTTCCCTGCGCCTGACTACCGCGCCGATCTGTTGGGGGCGCGTTGATGCGCAGAAAATCCTTGCTTGAACGTATCCGCCTGTTTGGTCGCTCGGCGATCGACGTGCTGGCCGTGCTCGGGCGTTCCTGCCTGTTCCTGTTCCATGCACTGGTCGGCCGTGGCGGCATCGGCGGCGGTTTTCAGCTGCTGACCAAGCAGCTGTATTCGGTGGGCGTGCTGTCGCTGGCGATCGTCGCGGTGTCCGGTGTGTTCATCGGCATGGTGCTGGCACTGCAGGGTTACAGCATCCTGACCAAGTACGGCTCCGAGCAGGCGGTGGGGCAGATGGTCGCCCTGACCCTGCTGCGCGAGCTGGGCCCAGTGGTTACCGCACTGCTGTTCGCGGGCCGGGCAGGTTCGGCGCTGACCGCCGAAATCGGCAACATGAAGTCCACCGAGCAACTGTCGAGCCTCGAGATGATCGGTGTCGACCCGCTCAAGTACATCGTTGCGCCACGCCTGTGGGCCGGTTTCATTTCGTTGCCGCTGCTGGCGCTGATCTTCAGCGTGGTCGGCATCTGGGGTGGCTCGTGGGTCGCTGTGGACTGGCTGGGCGTCTACGAAGGCTCGTTCTGGGCCAACATGCAGAACAGTGTTTCCTTTACCGACGACGTGCTCAACGGGCTGGTCAAGAGCCTTGTGTTCGCCTTCGTCACGACCTGGATCGCCGTATTCCAAGGGTATGACTGCGAGCCCACCTCAGAAGGGATCAGCCGTGCCACCACCAAGACCGTGGTTTATGCCTCGTTGGCTGTACTGGGTCTGGACTTTATTCTGACCGCCTTGATGTTTGGAGATTTCTGATGCAAAACCGCACCCTGGAAATCGGTGTCGGCCTGTTCCTTCTGGCCGGGATCCTGGCGTTGCTGCTGCTGGCCCTGCGTGTCAGCGGGCTATCGGCCAGCCCGAGCAGCGATACCTATAAAGTTTATGCCTACTTCGACAATATCGCCGGTTTGACGGTCAGAGCTAAAGTGACCATGGCCGGTGTGACGATCGGCAAGGTCACCGCCATCGATCTGGACCGTGATTCCTACACCGGCCGGGTGACCCTGCAGCTGGACGGCAAAGTCGACAACCTGCCGACGGACTCCACTGCTTCGATCCTGACCGCCGGTCTGCTTGGCGAGAAGTACATCGGCATCAGTGTCGGCGGTGAGGAAGAGGTGCTCAAGGAAGGCGCAACCATCCATGACACCCAGTCGGCGCTGGTACTGGAAGATCTGATTGGCAAGTTCCTGCTCAATACCGTGGGCAAGGAACCGAAAGAAGCACAACCGGCTAATTAAGGAGTTTCCATGATTTCGATCCTGCGACGTGGCCTGCTGGTCCTGCTGGCGGCCTTTCCCCTGCTGACATTCGCAGCGCCCGGGCAGTCTCCGCACGATGTGGTGCAGGGCACGACCAATGAATTGCTGGGTGACCTCAAGTCCAACAAGGAGCAGTACAAGTCCAACCCGCAGGCCTTCTACGAGGCGCTCAACCGCATCCTTGGTCCGGTGGTCGATGCCGACGGTATTTCGAAAAGCATCATGACCGTGAAGTACTCGCGCAAGGCCACGCCTGAGCAGATGCAGCGCTTCCAGGAAAACTTCAAGCGCAGCCTGATGCAGTTCTATGGCAACGCCCTGCTGGAATACAACAACCAAGGCATTACCGTCGACCCGGCCAAAGCCGATGACGGCAAGCGCGCCAGCGTCGGCATGAAGGTGACTGGCAATAACGGTGCCGTCTACCCGGTGCAGTACACCATGGAAAACCTGGGTGGCGAGTGGAAGGTACGCAACGTCATCGTCAACGGTATCAACATCGGCAAGCTGTTCCGCGACCAGTTCGCCGACGCCATGCAGCGTAACGGCAACAATCTGGACAAGACCATCGACGGCTGGGCCGGCGAAGTGGCCAAGGCCAAGCAGACTGCCGACACTTCGTCTGACAAGGCTGTGCAATGAGCGAGGGCGGCGTGAACATGGCCGAGCCGGGCGTGTTGCGCCTGGTCGGTGTGCTGGACTACCGCAGCGGCCCGGCCTTGCGCAAGCAAGGCAAGGCGCTGGTCGAAGCTTCCCGCGAGCCACGCCTGATAATCGATTGCACGGCGGTGGAGAAGTCTTCCAGTGTCGGGCTGTCGCTGCTGCTGGCGTTCATCCGCGATGGCCAGGCCGGCGGCAAGGCCTGCGAGGTCCGCGGGATGCCCGACGACATGCGGGAAATTGCCGAGGTCTATGACCTCGATGAAGTGCTGGCGGGCTGATGGCTTGCCACTGATGGAGGCCCCTCGGTCAGCGCACGCCCTCGGTGGGCTTCGCAGGCGAGGGGCTTTTTTGTATGATGGCCGACCCGTGCGCATCGGGCGCCGATTGAGGTTGAGCATGCAGGCTGTAGAAGTTAAGAGCTTCCTTGAAGAAAAATTGCCGGGATCCCGGGTCGAAGTTGAAGGCGAAGGCTGCAACTTCCAGTTGAACGTGATCAGCGACGAGTTGGCTGGCCTGAGCCCGGTCAAGCGTCAGCAGGCGATCTATGCTCACCTTAATCCCTGGATCGCCAACGGTAGCATCCATGCGGTAACCATGAAATTTTTCAGCAGCGCAGCCTGGGCTGAGCGCACCTGAGCCAACTTGGCGGCGAGACTCCAATGGACAAACTGATTATTACTGGCGGCGCTCGCCTTGACGGCGAGATCCGCATTTCGGGCGCGAAGAACGCGGCCCTGCCGATTCTGGCAGCGACCCTGCTGGCTGACGGCCCGGTCACCGTGGGCAACCTGCCACACCTGCACGACATCACCACCATGATCGAGCTGTTCGGCCGCATGGGCATCGAGCCTGTGATCGACGAAAAGCTGGCGGTGGAAATCGACCCACGCACCATCAAGACCCTGGTCGCACCTTACGAGCTGGTCAAGACCATGCGCGCCTCGATCCTGGTGCTTGGCCCGATGGTTGCCCGTTTCGGCGAGGCTGAAGTGGCCCTGCCAGGCGGCTGCGCCATCGGTTCGCGCCCGGTCGACCTGCACATCCGCGGCCTGGAAGCCATGGGTGCAAAGATCGAAGTCGAAGGCGGCTATATCAAGGCCAAGGCACCTGAAGGCGGCCTGCGCGGTGCGCACTTCTTCTTCGATACCGTCAGCGTGACCGGTACCGAAAACATCATGATGGCTGCTGCCCTGGCCAAGGGCCGCAGCGTGCTGCAAAACGCCGCACGCGAGCCGGAAGTGGTCGACCTGGCCAACTTCATCAATGCCATGGGCGGCAACGTGCAAGGCGCGGGTACCGACACCATCACCATCGATGGCGTCGAGCGTTTGCACTCGGCCAGCTACCGCGTCATGCCCGACCGTATCGAGACCGGTACATACCTGGTTGCCGCTGCCGTGACCGGTGGCCGCGTCAAGGTCAAGGACACCGACCCGACCATCCTTGAAGCCGTGCTGGAAAAACTCAAGGAAGCGGGTGCCGACCTGACCACCGGCGAGGACTGGATCGAGCTGAACATGCATGGCAAGCGGCCAAAAGCCGTCAACCTGCGTACCGCCCCGTACCCGGCGTTCCCGACCGACATGCAGGCACAGTTCATCTCGCTCAACGCCATTGCCGAAGGCACCGGCGCGGTCATCGAGACGATCTTCGAGAACCGCTTCATGCACGTGTACGAAATGCACCGCATGGGCGCGCATATCCAGGTCGAGGGCAACACCGCCATCGTCACGGGCGTGCCGGCACTCAAGGGTGCACCGGTCATGGCCACTGACCTGCGTGCTTCCGCCAGCCTGGTGCTGTCGGCGCTGGTCGCCGAAGGCGATACCTTGATCGACCGCATCTACCACATCGACCGTGGTTACGAGTGCATCGAAGAGAAACTGCAGATGCTGGGTGCGAAGATCCGTCGCGTACCGGGCTAGTGCCTCGTCGGCGCAAGGATGCGCCCATTGAATTGAACACGGCCGGGTCGATGACCGGGTCGGTTGTAGCCGCTTAAGGACCGACGTTCCAATGTTGACCATCGCGCTTTCCAAAGGCCGCATCCTCGACGATACCCTGCCATTGCTGGCCGAGGCCGGTATCGTGCCGACCGAGAATCCGGACAAGAGCCGCAAGCTGATCATTCCAACCACCCAGGAAGACGTGCGTCTGCTGATCGTGCGCGCCACCGACGTGCCGACCTATGTCGAGCATGGTGCCGCCGACCTCGGTGTGGCGGGCAAGGACGTGCTGATGGAGTACGGTGGCCAGGGCTTGTATGAGCCGCTGGACCTGCAGATCGCCCGCTGCAAGCTGATGACCGCAGGCGTGGTCGGTGCTCCCGAGCCCAAGGGCCGCCTGCGGGTTGCCACCAAGTTCGTCAACGTAGCCAAGCGCTACTATGCCGAGCAAGGCCGCCAGGTCGACATCATCAAACTGTACGGTTCGATGGAGCTGGCGCCGCTGATCAACCTCGCCGACAAGATCATCGACGTGGTCGACACCGGCAATACCCTGCGCGCCAATGGCCTGGAGCCTCAGGACCTGATCGCCACGATCAGCTCGCGCCTGGTGGTCAACAAGGCATCCATGAAGATGCAGCATGCCCGCATCCAGAGCCTGATCGACACCCTGCGTCACGCTGTCGAAACGCGACACCGCGGCTGACTCGAACGCGCGACCTCTGCTGTCGCGCCCGTCTATCCGCGTCATAGCCACTTTTCTCGGGTGCCCGCGCGGATGGACTGGTAGCCTAGGGCGCCTGAGCATTCGCTAATAATCGAGGCCCTCGCCATGACCGTGTCCACTGCAATTGCCCGTCTCAACGCCGCTGATCCGGATTTCGCCCGACATCTGGATCATCTGCTGAGCTGGGAAAGTGTGTCCGATGACGCGGTCAACCAGCGCGTGCTCGACATCATCAAGGCCGTGCGCGAGCGCGGCGATGCGGCGCTGGTGGAATTCACCCAGCGTTTCGATGGTGTAAGCGCTACGTCCATCAACGACCTGATCCTTGGGCGTGAACGTCTGGAACTGGCCCTGACCCGCATCACCGACGCCCAGCGTACCGCCCTGGAGAAGGCCGCCGAGCGCGTGCGTATCTACCACGAGCGGCAAAAGCAGGACTCCTGGCAGTACACCGAGGCCGACGGTACCGTATTGGGGCAGAAGGTTACCCCGCTCGATCGCGCCGGCTTGTATGTACCTGGCGGAAAAGCGTCCTATCCGTCGTCGGTACTGATGAACGCCATCCCGGCCAAAGTCGCGGGCGTGGCTGAAGTGGTCATGGTGGTGCCTACGCCGCGCGGTGAAGTCAACGAGCTGGTCCTGGCTGCAGCCTGCATCGCAGGTGTCGACCGCGTGTTCACCGTCGGTGGTGCCCAAGCGGTCGCGGCCCTGGCATATGGCACCGAGAGCGTGCCACAGGTAGACAAGATCGTCGGCCCAGGCAACATCTACGTGGCCACCGCCAAGCGCCACGTGTTTGGCCAGGTCGGTATCGACATGATTGCCGGCCCTTCGGAAATCCTCGTGGTGTGCGACGGCCAGACGGACCCCGACTGGATCGCCATGGACCTGTTCTCGCAGGCCGAGCACGACGAAGATGCCCAGGCCATTCTGGTCAGCCCGGATGCCGAATTCCTCGACCGTGTGGCTGCCAGCATCGACAAGCTGATGCCAACCATGGAGCGCGCCGAGATCATCGAGAAATCGATCAATGGCCGTGGCGCGTTGATCCAGGTGCGCGACATGCAGCAAGCCATCGAGGTGGCCAATCGCATTGCCCCCGAACACCTGGAGCTGTCGGTCGCCGATCCGCAGGCCTGGCTGGGGCAGATCCGTCACGCGGGCGCGATCTTCATGGGCCGTCACACCAGCGAAGCGCTCGGCGACTACTGCGCCGGCCCCAACCATGTGCTGCCGACTTCCGGTACCGCGCGTTTCTCGTCGCCACTGGGTGTTTATGACTTCCAGAAGCGTTCGTCGATCATCTTCTGCTCCGAGCAGGGTGCATCCGAGCTGGGCCACACTGCCTCGGTCCTGGCCCGTGGCGAGTCGCTGACCGCCCACGCCCGCAGCGCCGAATACCGTATCCTGACCCAAGACAAGGGGAACTGAGCATGAGTCGATTCTGGAGCCCCTTCGTCAAGGACCTGGTGCCTTATGTCCCCGGGGAGCAGCCCAAGCTGGCCCGGTTGGTCAAGCTCAATACCAACGAAAACCCCTATGGCCCGTCGCCCAAGGCGCTGGAGGCCATGCGCGGCGAGCTGAACGACAACCTGCGGCTGTACCCGGACCCCAATGGTGACCGGCTCAAGCAGGCGGTAGCCGAGTATTACGGTGTAACCACTGGGCAGGTGTTCGTAGGCAACGGCTCGGACGAGGTGCTGGCGCACATTTTCCACGGCCTGTTCCAGCACGGCGGCCCGCTGTTGTTCCCGGACATCAGCTACAGCTTCTACCCGGTCTACTGCGGCCTGTATGGCATACCGTTCGAGCCTGTGGCGCTGGATGAACAGTTCCAGATCCGTGTCGAGGACTACCAGAAGCCTAACGCCGGGATCATCTTCCCCAACCCGAATGCGCCGACCGGTTGCTTGTTGCCGCTGCAGGCAATCGAGCAGTTGTTGCAGGCCAACCGCGACTCGGTGGTGGTGGTCGATGAAGCCTATATCGACTTTGGTGGCCAGACGGCTATCAGCCTGGTGAACCGCTACGACAACCTGCTGGTAACCCAGACCCTGTCGAAGTCGCGCTCGCTGGCGGGCCTGCGGGTTGGCCTGGCGGTAGGGCACCCGGACCTCATCGAGGCGCTGGAGCGGATCAAGAACAGCTTCAACTCGTATCCACTGGACCGCATGGCGATCGTCGGTGCCGCTGCGGCATTCGAAGACCAGGCGTACTTCGAAGACACCTGCCGCAAGGTGATCGACAGCCGTGAGGCACTGGTGGAGCAGTTGACTGCCAAGGGTTTCGAGGTGCTGCCATCGGCGGCCAACTTCATCTTCGCCCGCCACCCGCAGGAGGATGCGGCGCAGCTGGCGGCACGTCTGCGTGAGCAAGGTGTGATTGTGCGCCACTTCAAGCAACAGCGGATTGCCCAGTTCCTGCGTATCACCATCGGTACGCCAGAAATGAACCAGGCGCTGATTGATGCGCTGAGCTGATATCCAGTGGGGCCGCATAGCGGCCCCACTGGTTTGGCCGGCGCGGTGATTTGATCTGCCCCCCACGCTGGCTTAACATACGCAAATTCGTCGGATGATTGGTTGATTAGGCATGGGCAGTGAATTGACCAAGCGATCCTTGGTAGAGCTCGCGGTGGAGCGCATGCGTGAGCGCATCCTCCAAGGTGACTGGCGGGTAGGGCAGCGCCTGCCCACCGAGCCGGAGCTGGCTTTGGAGTTGGGCATCAGCCGCAATACCGTGCGTGAGGCCATGCGTGTGCTGGCCTTCAGCGGCCTGGTGGAAATCCGCCAGGGCGACGGCAGTTACCTGCGTACTTGCCAGGACCCACTGCAGGCGGTGCAGGCAATGTCCCGCTGCACGCTGGAGCAGGCGAGGGAAACGCGGCACATCCTCGAAACCGAGGCGATAGGCCTGGCAGCACTGCGGCGTACCGATGACGACTTGCGTGCCCTGCGCATCGCGCTAAAAGGCAGCGCCGAACATTTTCATGGTGATGTGGATGCTTATATCAGTTGCGACCTGGCGTTCCACCAACGCCTGATCGACGCTGCGCACAACCCGGCGCTGAGCGAGTTGTACCGCTATTTCTCGGGTGTCGTGGCTGCCGCGTTGCAGCACAACATGGCCACTGTCCCGCGCTGCCAGGCCACTTTCGATCTGCATGGCCAGATCCTCGACGCCATCGAACAACGCGATCCGGAGCGGGCCAAGTGCCTGAGCCGGACCCTCATCGAATCCTGACCACGAGAAGGCCATGGCTGAACCAATGACCCGTGACACACCTGCCCGCGAGCGCGAGCTGGATGAACTGCTGATCGATGCCGAAGCCGATGATGCGCACGTGCAGGGCCAGCCTGTGGTGCTGCAGCGGCCCTGGTTGCTGCTGTTGGGCCTGGTACTGGTCGCCCTGAACCTGCGCCCGGCGCTGTCGAGCATGGCCCCGGTACTTGGCCTGGTCAGTGAAAGCCTTGGCCTTAGTGCCTCTCAGGCGGGGCTGCTGACCACCTTGCCAGTGCTCTGCCTTGGGCTGTTCGCGCCGCTTGCACCGCTGCTTGCGCGGCGCTGGGGCAGCGAGCGGGTAATCGTCGGCATCTTGCTGACGCTGGCGCTGGGCATCGTTCTGCGCAGTGCTTGGGGGGCGACCGGGGTATTTCTTGGCAGCATCATGGCCGGTGCCAGCATTGGCATCATCGGTGTGCTGTTGCCTGGCATCGTCAAACGTGATTTTCCCAAGCATGCCGGCACCTTGACGGGGGTCTACACCATGGCCCTTTGCCTGGGCGCAGCCATGGCGGCAGGCGCCACCGTACCGCTGACCGAGCATTTGCACGGCAGTTGGGCCTTGGGCCTGGGTTTCTGGATGATCCCTGCATTACTGGCCATGCTGGTCTGGTTGCCCCAGGCGCGCCAGGGGCATGGCCTGCACAAGGTGGCTTACCGAGTGAGAGGGCTGTGGCGCGATCCACTGGCCTGGCAAGTGACTTTGTACATGGGGTTGCAGTCGTCGCTGGCGTATATCGTTTTCGGCTGGTTGCCGTCCATCCTCATCGGCCGTGGTCTGAGCCCGACCGAGGCGGGCCTGGTGCTCTCCGGTTCGGTGATCGTGCAACTGGTCAGCTCGCTGAGTGCACCCTGGCTGGCCACGCGGGGCAAAGACCAGCGGCTGGCAATCGTGCTGGTCATGCTCATTACCCTGGCCGGCCTGTTTGGCTGCCTGTATGCGCCGCTGTCTGGCCTGTGGGGCTGGGCGGTGCTGCTGGGCCTGGGGCAGGGCGGTACTTTTGCCTTGGCGCTGACGTTGATCGTGCTGCGTTCGAAAGACGCCCACGTGGCGGCCAACCTGTCGAGCATGGCCCAGGGCGTGGGTTACACCCTTGCCTCCATGGGCCCCTTTGCGGTGGGCTTGGTACATGACATGACGGGCGGCTGGGCCGCAGTGGGCTGGATCTTTGCCGTACTGGGTGTGGGGGCCATCGTGTTCGGCCTCGGGGCAGGGCGGGCGCTGCATGTCAAAGTCAGTAGCGAAAGGCTCTGAAGCCTGCATAGAGCCAGCCGGCATTCATGTTGTAAATGGGCATGGCATTGCCTGTGCCCACGGATTATCGTGCAGCTTTCCATTCCCAGGACGGGCCTGCCCATGAGCGACGCCAACCGTGACCTGATCACCCGCTTCTATCAAGCTTTCCAGCGGCTGGACGCCGAAGCGATGGTGGCTTGCTACAGCGATGACATCGTCTTCAGTGACCCGGTTTTCGGTACCCTGCGCGGCCGTGATGCCGGTGACATGTGGCGTATGCTCACCACCCGCGCCAAGGACTTCTCGCTGACGTTCGACCAGGTCCGCGCAGACGAGCGCAGCGCCTGTGCACATTGGGTGGCGACCTACCTGTTCAGCCAGACCGGCCGTACCGTGGTCAACGATATCCAGGCGCGCTTCGTCATCCGCGACGGGTTGATCTGCCAGCATGACGACAGCTTCGACCTGTGGCGCTGGTCGCGTCAGGCGCTGGGTGCACCCGGTGTGTTGCTGGGGTGGTCGCCCATGCTGCAGAACAAGGTGCGCCAGCAGGCGTTCAAAGGGCTGCGTGCGTTCCAGCAGGCGAACTGAGCGGTTAAGCTGTCGGCTTTGCAGCCAGGCACAAGCATCGTGAGCGACGTATCCGAGAACCCCATCTGCAAACCTTGGTATGTCTACCTGGTGAGGGCTGCCAATGGTTCGCTGTACTGCGGCATCAGTGATGATCCGCAGCGGCGTTTCGTGGCGCATCAGAAAGGGCAGGGGGCGCGTTATTTCAAGACCAGCCCGGCGCAGGCGCTGGTCTACGTCGAGCAATGGCCGGACAAGGGCGAGGCATTGCGCCAGGAGCGCCTGGTGAAGAAGTTGCGCAAGGCCGCGAAGGAGGCTTTGGTCGCCTCCTATATCAGCGGTTGATCAGTCCTTGCGACGCTTGAGCTGGTCTACCAGTTGCGTCGGCAGGCCTTTGATGATCAGTGTGCCCGCCACCTCGTCATATTCCACCTTGTCCCCCAGCAGGTGCGCTTCGAAGCTGATCGACAGGCCTTCGGCGCGCCCGGTGAAGCGGCGGAACTGGTTGAGGGTGCGTTTGTCCGCCGGGATCTCTGGCGACAGGCCGTAGTCCTTGTTGCGGATGTGGTCGTAGAAGGCCTTGGGGCGGTCTTCGTCGATCAGGCTGGACAGCTCTTCCAAGGTTACCGGCTCGCCCAGTTTGGTCTGGGTGGTGGCGTAGTCGACCAGGGTCTGGGTCTTTTCGCGTGCGGCTTCTTCTGGCAGGTCCTCGCTTTCGACGAAGTCGCTGAAGGCTTTGAGCAGGGTGCGGGTTTCGCCTGGGCCGTCGACGCCTTCCTGGCAGCCGATGAAGTCGCGGAAGTAATCCGAAACCTTCTTGCCATTCTTGCCCTTGATGAACGAGATGTACTGTTTGGAGTTCTGGTTGTTCTTCCACTCCGACAGATTGATGCGTGCCGCCAGGTGCAGCTGGCCGAGGTCCAGGTGACGCGAGGGTGTCACATCCAGCTCGGCGTTCACCGCCACGCCTTCGCTGTGGTGCAGCAGGGCGATGGCCAGGTAGTCGGTCATGCCTTGCTGGTAGTGGGCGAAAAGGATGTGGCCGCCGGTGGACAGGTTGGATTCTTCCATCAGCTTTTGCAGATGCTCGACGGCAACGCGGCTGAAGGCGGCAAAGTCCTTTTCCTGTTCCAGGTACTGCTTGAGCCAGCCGCTCAGCGGGTAGGCGCCGGATTCGCCGTGGAAGAAGCCCCAGGCTTTGCCCTGCTTGGCGTTGTAGCTGTCGTTGAGGTCGGCCAGCAGGTTTTCGATAGCGTCCGATGCACCCAGCTCGGTATCCCGTGCGTGGAGCACGGCGGGGCTGCCATCGGGCTTCTTGTCGATCAGGTGAACGATGCAATGACGGATTGGCATGGAATTCTCGGTCAGTCGTGGGCGGCCAGGCGCCGCGCTGCAAAAGTCGTCAAGTTTACCCCAGACGACAGGTGATGCAGTGGCCGGATGTTGGCAGAAATGCCGGTTGTTGTTTTTTTGTTCAATTTTTTGCGAATTTGGCTAAAACCCCCGAAAAACCTGCACTAAATTGAAGCGGGCAGCGGATATTTATCCATTCCTGTGGTAGCTTTGCGCGGTCTTGCGCACCTCGGGTGGCGCATTGCTGGCAGCGCGCTTGCGCCGTGTCGAACCAAACGCCGATTTACGCATCTACATGCCCGATTGGCGCGGCCCTCCAAACTTCAGGGGCTGGCCCGATAACGTCGTAGAGCGCTGCATAACCACTGAATTTGATAGGGAAGGAACACCACCATGGCATTGACCAAAGACCAACTGATTGCCGATATCGCCGAGTCGATCGCTCAGCCGAAAGCCACCGCCAAAAACGCTCTGGAGCAACTGGGCCAGATCGTTGCCGACCAGCTGGAAAACGGCGCTGAAATCACCCTGCCAGGCATCGGCAAGCTGAAAGTCTCCGAGCGTCCTGCCCGTACCGGCCGCAACCCTTCGACTGGCGCCGCCATCGAAATCGCTGCCAAGAAAGTCGTCAAGTTCGTGCCGGCCAAGTCGCTGACCGACGCTATCAACAAGTAATTCGTTGATGCATTGACCAAACCGCGCCCGGCTTGCCCGGGCGCGGTTTTTTCATGCCTGTGATTTGCGTCGCTCGTTCCAGGCCTGGCGTTGGCCATGGTCGTGGAAGCTCCATGCGACCATACGGCTCTGTTTCTGCCCCTGGCCCATCTCAACGATGCGTACGGCCTTGGCGCCGGCCTTTTTCAGCGCCGCTTCGATGCCGGGCAGGTTGCCGGCCTTGGACACCAGGCTGGTGAACCACAGCACTTGCAAAGCGTACTGCACGCTTTCGCCAACCAGCTGGCTGACGAAGCGGATCTCGCCACCTTCACACCACAGCTCGTTGTTCTGCCCGCCGAAGTTGAGCACGGGCAGCTTGCGCTTGGGGTCCTGTTTGCCGAGGTTCTTCCACTTGCGCTGGCTGCCACGGGTGGCTTCCTCGCGTGAGGCGTGGAAGGGCGGGTTGCACAAGGTCAGGTCGAAGCGTTCGTCTTCCTCGAGCAGGCCACCGAGAATGAGCTTGGCGTTGTTCTGCTGACGTAGTGCGATGGCTTTGCTCAGGTTGTTGGCCTGGACGATCGCCTTGGCCGAGGCCAGTGCCACCGGGTCGATGTCCGAGCCGAGGAAGCGCCAGCGGTAATCGCTGTGGCCGAGCAGCGGGTAGATGCAGTTGGCACCCACGCCAATGTCCAGGGCGCGCACCTGAGCGCCTTTGGGCACTTCGCCAGCGTTGTCCTCGGCCAACAGGTCGGCGGCGACGTGGATGTAGTCGGCGCGGCCGGGTATCGGCGGGCACAGGTAATCGGCGGGAATGTCCCAGTGCTGGATGCCGTACTGGGCCTTGAGCAAGGCGCGGTTGAACACCCGCACGGCTTCGGGGTTGGCGAAGTCGATGCTGGGTTTGCCGTGGGGGTTGGTGATGGTGAAGCGAGCCAGGTCCGGGTGGGCCTTGATCAGGCTGGGGAAGTCGTAGCGCCCCTGATGGCGGTTGCGCGGGTGCAGGGTGGGTTTCTGGGTCATGCTTGAATCCAAATGGGCATCGCTGGCCTGGGGCCGCTGTGCGGCCCTTTCGCGACACAAGGCCGCTCCTACAGGAAGCGGTGCCGTTGAATCCGGCATCGAATCTGTAGGGGCGGCCTTGTGTCGCGATCGGGGGCGAAGCCCCCGCCGGTCAGTCAGCGATGTAACTTTTACAGCGCAGCGATCCGCGCATGCTGCTCGGTGAAGTTGGCCAGGGCCTGCTCGGACTCGGCCAGCTTGGCGCGCTCCTTCTCGATCACCGCAGGCGGTGCCTTGTCGACGAAGGCGGCGTTCGACAGCTTGCCGCCGACGCGTTGCACTTCACCTTGCAGGCGCTGGATTTCCTTGTTCAGGCGAGCCAGCTCGGCGTCCTTGTCGATCAGGCCGGCCATCGGCACCAGCACCTGCAGATCGCCCACCAGTGCGGTGGCCGACAGCGGCGCTTCGTCGGCCTCGCCGAGCACGGTGAACGACTCGACCTTGGCCAGCTTCTTGAGCAGGGCTTCGTTTTCCTGCAGGCGGCGCTGGTCGTCGGCGCTGGCGTTCTTCAGGAACAGTGGCAGGGGCTTGCCCGGGCCGATGTTCATTTCGGCGCGGATGTTACGCAGGCCGACCATCAGCTCCTTGAGCCATTCGATATCGCCTTCGGCGGCGGCATCGATACGGCTTTCGTTGGCCACTGGCCACGGCTGCAGCATGATGGTCTTGCCGTCGATGCCTGCCAGCGGCGCGATGCGCTGCCAGATTTCTTCGGTGATGAACGGCATGAACGGATGAGCCAGGCGCAGCGCCACTTCCAGCACGCGCACCAGGGTGCGACGGGTGCCGCGGGCGCGCTCTACCGGAGCGTTTTCGTCCCACAGTACCGGCTTGGACAGTTCCAGATACCAGTCGCAGTACTGGTTCCAGATGAACTCGTACAGGGCCTGGCTGGCCAGGTCGAAACGGAACTGCTCGAGCTGGCGGGTCACTTCGGCTTCGGTGCGTTGCAGCTGCGAGATGATCCAGCGGTCGGCCAGCGACAGTTCATAGGCTTCGCCGTTCTGGCCGCAGTCCTCGCCTTTGTCCAGCACATAGCGGGCGGCGTTCCAGATCTTGTTGCAGAAGTTGCGATAGCCTTCGACGCGGCCCATGTCGAACTTGATGTCGCGGCCAGTGGAGGCCAGCGAGCAGAAGGTGAAGCGCAGGGCGTCGGTGCCGTAGCTGGCAATGCCTTCCGGGAACTCGGCCTTGGTTTGCTTGGCGATTTTCTCGGCCAGCTTGGGCTGCATCATGCCGCTGGTGCGTTTTTCCAGCAGGGCGTCCAGGGTGATGCCGTCAACGATGTCCAGCGGGTCGAGCACGTTGCCCTTGGACTTGGACATCTTCTGGCCCTGGCCGTCACGTACCAGGCCGTGCACGTACACGGTCTTGAACGGGACCTGCGGGGTGCCATCCTCGTTCTTGATCAGGTGCATGGTCAGCATGATCATCCGGGCAACCCAGAAGAAGATGATGTCAAAGCCTGTGACCAGCACGTCGGTGGAGTGGAATTTCTTGAGGAATTCGGTCTGCTCCGGCCAGCCGAGGGTGGAGAAGGTCCACAGCCCCGAGCTGAACCAGGTGTCGAGCACGTCGTCGTCCTGGCGCAGTACCACGTCGGTGCCCAGGTTGTGCTTGGCGCGCACTTCGGCTTCGTTGCGGCCGACATAGACCTGGCCGGCCTCGTCGTACCACGCCGGGATCCGGTGGCCCCACCACAGCTGACGGCTGATGCACCAATCCTGGATGTCGCGCATCCAGGAGAAGTACATGTTTTCGTACTGCTTGGGCACGAACTGGATGCGGCCATCTTCAACGGCGGCAATCGCAGGTTCGGCCAGCGGCTTGGTGGAAACGTACCACTGGTCGGTCAGCCATGGCTCGATGATGGTGCCGGAGCGGTCGCCCTTCGGTACTTTCAAAGCGTGGTCGTCGATGCTGACCAGCAGCCCCTGAGCGTCCAGGTCGGCGACGATCTGCTTGCGCGCGACGAAACGGTCGAGGCCGGCGTACTGGGCGGGCAGGCGGGTGTCCGCTTGCTCATTGACGCTGCCGTCGAGGTTGAACGCCTGGGCGGCGGGCAGCACCAGGGCGTTCTTGTCGAAGATGTTGAGCAGCGGCAGGTTGTGGCGCTTGCCGACTTCATAGTCATTGAAGTCGTGGGCCGGGGTGATCTTCACGCAGCCGGTGCCGAACTCGGGGTCGCAGTAGTCATCGGCGATGATCGGGATGCGACGGCCGACCAGCGGCAGCTCGACGAACTTGCCGATCAGTGCCTGGTAGCGCTCATCGTTCGGGTTGACCGCTACCGCAGCGTCACCCAGCAGGGTTTCCGGGCGGGTGGTGGCAACCACCAGGTAATCCTGGCCGTCGGCAGTTCTGGCACCGTCGGCCAGCGGGTAACGCAGGTTCCACAGGTGGCCTTTCTCGTCATGGTTTTCCACTTCGAGGTCGGAGATGGCCGTGTGCAGCTTGGTGTCCCAGTTGACCAGGCGCTTGCCACGGTAGATCAGGCCGTCTTCGTGCAGGCGCACGAAGGCTTCCTTGACCGCTTCGGACAGGCCGTCATCCATGGTGAAGCGTTCGCGGCTCCAGTCTACCGACGAGCCCAGGCGACGGATCTGCCGGCTGATGTTGCCGCCAGACTGCTCTTTCCATTCCCAGACCTTGTCCAGGAAGGCGTCACGGCCAAGGTCGTGACGGTTCTGGCCCTTGGCTTCGAGCTGGCGCTCGACCAGCATCTGGGTGGCGATACCGGCGTGGTCGGTACCCGGCTGCCACAAGGTGTCGCGGCCCTGCATGCGACGGAAACGGATCAGGGCGTCCATGATCGCGTTGTTGAAACCGTGGCCCATGTGCAGGCTGCCCGTCACGTTCGGTGGCGGGATCATGATGGTGTAGGACTCACCTGCACCTTGTGGAGCGAAATAGTTTTCGGACTCCCAGGTGTTGTACCAGGAAGTTTCGATGGCGTGCGGCTGGTAGGTCTTATCCATGCGCGGCGGGACCCTGTGCATTTATTCGGGAAAGCCGGGAAGTATAACGGAGCTGCGAGCTTCAAGCGACAAGCTGCAAGACCTATGGGCACTCTTCGCGGGGTAAATCCGCGAAGAGTGCGCCGCGTTTGTCAGGCTTATTCAGAACGCTTGATCAGCCGCTCGATACGCGCATCGAGCCGGCGCTTGATCTCGGTTTCGATATGCGGGGTGAAGTCGTTGATCACGTCCTGCATGATCAATTGCGCTGCGGCGCGTAGCTCGGCCTCCAGGTGCAGCAGTGTGTCCTGGCGGCGGGTCTGCGGGTCTTCTTCGGGTTCTGCTTCGGCGGGTGCTGCAGCCGGTTCAGGTGCTGGCAGGGTGTTGCCGGCCGGGGTGTCGAGCAGCAGCGGAATCTGTTCCACCGTCTCTGTGAGCAGCGGTGGTTGCAGGTCGGCGTCGCCCAGCAACTGGCGAATCGACTCGAGGTCGTCAAGCAGATGGGCGGAATCGGGTAGGGCGGAAGGCTTGTCCATCGTCGTCAAAGTCGCTGTAAGCGGTGGTCTTGCAGAGCATAGCCCTGTTCGCGGTAGAAACGGAATCGTTCGCGGGCCGATTGGCGGATATCCGCTTGCTCGACAACGATTTCGGCAACCCGCTCGAATTGCCCGACAAAGCCGGGCACATCAGCGCCCAGGTTTATCAGAAGGTCCCGATGTTCGCCGGCGTTGTCGGCCAAGCCCAAGGCCACTGTGGCGTCGGCATGTGCCTCCGCCAGGTCGTGGGGTACGAACGCTTCGCCCTTGAAGCGCCACAGGCGTTGGTCCAGCTCGCTGCGCTGTTCAGCGTCCTGGCAATGTAGGTAGACCCGGTGGCCGAGGCGCCAGGCCTTTTCGCACAGCTTGCAGGCGAAATCCAGCCGTGCCGACAGCGAGTCGGTGGGCAGGATGTAGAAATCGACTTTACTCATGGTTCGCTCTGCCGGCCGGTGACGCCTTGGGGCATCAGCGGCCTCACGGCATCAGGCGCTGGCGCGGTCGAGCAGGTACTGGGTCAGCAGCGGAACCGGGCGGCCGGTGGCGCCCTTGTCCTTGCCCCCGCTGACCCAGGCGGTGCCGGCGATGTCCAGGTGCGCCCAGTTGTAGGCTTTGGCGAACCGCGACAGGAAGCAGGCGGCGGTGATGGTGCCGGCCTTCGGCCCACCGATGTTGGCGATGTCGGCGAACGGGCTGTCCAGCTGCTCCTGATACTCATCGAACAGCGGCAGCTGCCAGGCGCGGTCGTCGGCGCGCTTGCCGGCGTCGAGCAACTGGCCGATCAGCTCGTCGTTGTTGCCCAGCAGGCCTGCGGTGTGGCTGCCCAGGGCAACGATGCAAGCGCCGGTCAGGGTCGCGATGTCGATCACCGCTTGTGGCTTGAAACGTTCGGCGTAGGTCAGTGCATCGCACAGCACCAGGCGGCCTTCGGCGTCGGTATTGAGGATTTCAACGGTCTGCCCGTTCATGGTGGTGACGATGTCGCCCGGCCGGGTGGCGTTGCCGCTCGGCATGTTCTCGGCGCAGGCCAGGATGCATACCAGGTTGATCGGCAGCTTCAGCTCGAGCACGGCGCGCAGGGTGCCGAACACGCTGGCGGCGCCGCACATGTCGTACTTCATCTCATCCATGCCGGCACCTGGCTTGAGGCTGATGCCGCCGGTGTCGAAGGTGATGCCTTTACCGACCAGCACGAACGGTTTGTCGCTCTTCTTGGCGCCCTGGTATTGCAGGACGATCAGGCGCGGCGGCTGTTCGCTGCCCTGGCCGACCGCGTAGAACGCGCCCATGCCCAGGTCCTTGATCTTCTTCTCGTCGAACACTTCGACCTTGAGGCCTTTGTGAGCCTTGCCCAGCTCCTTGGCCTGCTCGGCCAGGTAGCTCGGGTGGCAGAGGTTCGGCGGC
Organism: Pseudomonas sp. SG-MS2; assembly: GCF_009933855.1. Taxonomy (NCBI): domain Bacteria; kingdom Pseudomonadati; phylum Pseudomonadota; class Gammaproteobacteria; order Pseudomonadales; family Pseudomonadaceae; genus Pseudomonas; species Pseudomonas sp. SG-MS2. Next base: position 32,727 of record NZ_MOMO01000088.1, read on the forward strand.
AGGTTGCCCAGGTCGCGGGTGAAGGCCATGCCGGTGGCGATGGCGGTGGCGTGGTGTGCCGCGCGCTCCACTTCGGCCAGGCCGGCCTTGTCGGCCAGCAGGGTGATCTTTTTCAGCGCGCGCGGCTCGGCTTTCTGGCTCTTGAAACGGTCGAACACGTATTCGCCATCGAGCAGGGTTTCGGCCAGCAGGCGGTATTTGCCGTAGTGGGCATCACGGTTGCTGACGGCGATGTCGTCCAGTGCCAGTACCGCGTCGCTGCCGTTGAGGCCTTTCAGCACGCCGGCAACGCTGGTGACCAGTTTGCGCCAGGCGCGGTCACCGAGGGCTTCGTCCTTGCCGCTGCCCACCAGCAGTACGCGCTCGGCCTTGAGGCCAGGCAGGTTTTGCAGCAGCAGCGTCTGGCCTGGCTTGCCGGCCAGGTCGCCACGCTTGAGCACGGCACTGATGGCACCGTCGGTGGCCAGGTCGACAGCTTTGGCAACGGCGCCGAGCTTGCGCCCTTCGCCGACCGGTACGACCAGGGTGGCGGTTTTTACGGATGCAGCAGCTACGCTTTTTACAACCAGTTCCATGTCAGGGTCCCCGAATGATCTGTGCAGTTGGCGCTTTGAGTTCTTGCGCTCTGGGCGGGCCTGGCCGCGTGGTCGCGGGCCAGTGGAAAAGCTGCCAGTTTGAGCCTGCGGCAAGCGTGCTGACAACCCCGTTGTCAGCCTTGATGCGCGGCCAAGTGACAGGCGCGGCCAATCACAGGATAATGCGCGCACTTTACAAGGAGGTTCGCCCCCGGCGAACCGGCATTGGTCTTGGCTGTCGTAAGCCTTTGTTTGGCAGTCCGCCCCTGACAACCCAGGAGTGTCTGGTTTGATCGTCTTTCGTTATCTCTCCCGCGAGGTCCTGGTGACCTTGAGCGCCGTCAGCGCAGTGCTGCTGGTGATCATCATGAGCGGGCGTTTCATCAAGTACCTGGCCCAGGCGGCCCAGGGCGTGCTCGACCCGAGCGTGCTGTTCCTGATCATGGGCTTCCGCCTGCCCGGTTTCTTGCAACTGATCCTGCCATTGGGGCTGTTCCTCGGCATCCTTCTGGCCTATGGCCGGCTGTATCTGGAAAGCGAGATGACCGTGCTGTCGGCCACCGGCATGAGCCAGCAACGCCTGCTCGGCCTGACCATGGCACCTGCGGCGCTGGTCGCCTTGCTGGTGGCCTGGCTGAGCCTGAGCCTGGCGCCACTGGGCGTTGCCCAGGTGCAGCAGATCATTGGCCAGCAGGATGCCCTGACCGAGTTCGATACCTTGGTGCCGGGCCGTTTCCAGACCCTGCGCGACGGTTCGCGGGTGACCTACACCGAGGAGCTGACCGATGATCGCAGCAACCTCACCGGTGTGTTCATCTCCGAGAAGCGCTTCAACCAGGACAAGACCAAGGACCGTGCACCGTCCGTGCTGGTAGCCGAAAAGGGCCATCAGGAAGTGCAGGCCGACGGCAATCGCTATCTGGTGTTGCAGAATGGCTACCGCTATGACGGCAACCCTGGCCAGGCCGATTACCGGGCCATCAAGTACGACACCTATGGCGTGCTGTTGCCCAAGCCTGAAGTCAGCGAGGAAGTGACCGAGCGTGAAGCCATTCCTACCTCCCAACTGATCGGCAATGCCGGGCTACGCGAACGTGCCGAGCTGCAATGGCGCATCTCCTTGCCGATCCTGGTATTCATCGTGACCCTGCTGGCAGTCCCGCTGTCCCGGGTCAATCCGCGCCAGGGCCGCTTCCTCAAGCTGCTGCCGGCGATTCTTCTGTACATGGCCTACCTGACGATGCTGATTTCCGTACGTGGCGCTCTGGAGAAAGGCAAGCTGCCGATCGCCCTGGGCATGTGGTGGGTGCATGGCCTGTTCCTGCTCATCGGCCTGGGCCTGATGTACTGGGAGCCGCTACGGCTCAAGCGTGCCGCCCGTCGTGCGGAGGTGGCCCATGGTTAAACTCGACCGCTACATCGGCCAGAGCGTGCTGATGGCCATCCTGGCCGTACTGGGCATCATTCTGGGCCTGGCTTCGTTGTTCGCCTTCATCGACGAAATGAGCGACCTGAGCGATACCTATACCGTCATGGATGCTGGCTGGTTCACGCTTCTTACAGCGCCCCGCCGGCTCTACGACATGTTGCCGATGGCGGCACTGATCGGCTGCCTGATCGGCCTGGGCAGCCTGGCCAGCAGCAGCGAACTGACCATCATGCGTGCCGCCGGGGTTTCCATCGGGCGCATCGTCTGGGCGGTGATGAAGCCGATGCTGGTGCTGATGCTGGTCGGCCTGCTGATTGGCGAGTACGTGGCGCCAATCAGCGAGAACAAGGCCCAGGCAGACCGTTCCCTGGCCCAGGGCGGCGGTGAGGCGCAGAGCTCCAAGCGCGGCATGTGGCACCGCCAGGGTGATGAGTTCGTGCATATCAACTCGGTACAGCCCAATGGCCTGTTGCTGGGTGTGACCCGCTACCGCTTCGACGACGAGCGCAAGATCGTCACGTCGAGTTTCGCGCGCCGGGCGCGTTATGAGAGCGATCATTGGGTACTCAGCGATGTCAGCACCACCTACTTCCGTGGCGATCACACCGAAGTGGTGAAGAGCTCGGCAGAACGCTGGGATGTCTCGGTGACCCCACAACTGCTCAATACCGTGGTGCTGGCCCCGGAGTCGCTGTCGATCACCGGGCTGTGGGACTACATCCATTACCTGTCCGACCAGGGCCTGAACAATGCCCGTTACTGGCTGGCATTCTGGACCAAGGTGCTGCAGCCGGCGGTGACCGCGGCGTTGGTCCTGATGGCGATTTCGTTCATCTTCGGGCCGCTGCGTTCGGTGACCCTCGGCCAGCGCGTGTTCACTGGCGTACTGGTGGGCTTTGTGTTCCGTATTGCCGGCGACCTGCTTGGCCCTTCGAGCCAGGTGTTCGGCTTCCCGCCGCTGTTGGCGGTGGTGATCCCGGCCGGTGTGTGTGCACTGGCCGGCTTATGGTTGCTGCGTCGGGCGGGATGATGGCCTGATGACACGAGAAACCCGACCTCAGGGTTAATACCAGTCAGGTAATCGTTTTGCGGCCCATCGCCGGCAAACCGGCTCCCACAGGTATAGCGCAGACCTCAGCAATTGCGCGGCCCCAGTGGGAGCTGGCTTGCAGGCGATGGGCTGCAAAGCAGCCCTGACAACGCCAACTGACTGGCTTATTTCTTCTGTTTCGGTACCCGCACCAGCTGTGTCTGCGAATAAATGTCATGCCAGCCGCGCTTGCGCTTGTCGATCAGCGACCAGAAGAACCCCAGCCCCAGGCACAGCCATGAGGCGATCGACACGATAAAGCGCAGCAGCGCCTGCCACAGGCTGATTGCGCTGCCATCAAGGTTTTGCACCCGCACGCCCCATACCTGCATGCCCAGGGTCTGCCCGCCGTGGGTCCAGAACTTGGCAAAGAAACCGAACAGCGCAAACAGCAGGATCGTCGATAGCAGCGGGTCGCCGTCCAGCGCACCAGCCTCGGTCAGCTCGCGCATGCGTGCCTCGCCGATGATCGCCATCTGGATCATCTTGTAGGCCCCTGCGGTGACGATCAGCAGGGCCGTACACAACAGGAAGTCGTAGAACATCGCCGCCAGGCGCCGGCCCAGGCCGACCGGCGGAAAGTCACCTTGGGGTGAGAGCAGAGGCTTGGGCATGCAGGACAGCTCCGAATGGCGAAGCCGCCATTCTACGGGCAAAAAAAAACCCCTGCACTGGGCAGGGGCTTTCTTCGAAGTCGCGACCGGCTTAGCCGAGGACTTGAACCTTGTCAGCTTGCAGGCCTTTTTGGCCCTGAACTGCTTCGAAGGTAACCTTCTGGCCTTCTTTCAGGCTCTTGAAGCCGTTGCCCTCGATGGCACGGAAGTGCACGAACAGATCAGCACCGCTTTCTGGGGTGATGAAGCCGTAACCTTTCTCGTCATTGAACCACTTGACGGTACCGTTCTGACGCTCAGCCATTGTCTTATTTCCTATGAAGCTTAAATTTTAATGACAGTTACTTTCACGTTATCAAGAGTGAAAGAGTACTGGGCTGGGTTGCAGGAAAGTAAGTCACGTCCAACGGGTTGTAGCAGATTGCGGCTACTGGCCCAGGTCACGAACTGTTGCGACCCATGCAAACACAGTGCAATGACTCTACGCCAACTCCCGAGAAAAAAACAAGCCCTTGGTCAGCTGGAAAATCGGGCTTTTTTCGATAACTGAACAATTCATCGCAAACGGCATGGCGCCTGGCCTGGCGCCATGTTCATAAGTTATGGGGCAGGTTCGAAAACGAATAAGTCGACCTGCTCGCAAACCTCATGTACCGCGTTCAACCGCGATAGTAACGTTGCGCCACAAAAGGCGTTTTGCTGACTTTCAGGGCAACCTTCTTGCCGCGCACCAGGGCAAACAGCGGAGTGTCCAGCGCGCCATGTTCGATATCGACATAACCCATAGCAACCGGTGCGCCAAGTGTCGGGCCGAAGCCACCACTGCTGACTTTACCCACGGGCTGGTCAGCTGCATCGACAATCTCTGCGCCTTCGCGCACGGGCGTACGTTCCTGTGGCAGCAGGCCAACACGCTTGCGGGCCACGCCGGCTTGCTGCTGGGCAAAGATCACCTCGGCCCCGGGGAAGCCGCCAGCGCGCGCGCCGTCGACGCGGCGGACCTTGGACACGGCCCAGAGCAGGCTGGCCTCGACCGGCGTGGTGGCGGTGTCCATGTCGTGGCCATACAGGCACAGGCCAGCTTCCAGGCGCAGAGAGTCGCGTGCGCCCAGGCCGATCGGCTGCACTTCAGGCTCGGCCAGCAGGCGTCTGGCCAGGGCTTCGGCAGCCTTGGCCGGTACCGAGATCTCATAACCGTCTTCGCCGGTGTACCCCGAACGGCTGACGAAGCAGTCTTCGCCCAGCAGGGTGACTGGGCGCAACTGCATGAAGGTCATGCCGGCCACTTCCGGGGCCAGGCGCGCGAGCACGGTGACTGCGGCCGGGCCTTGCAGGGCGAGCAGGGCACGTTCCTCGAACAGTGGCTGAATCTGGCAACGGTCCCCGATATGCTGCTGCAGATGGGCCAGATCCTGCTCCTTGCAGGCGGCGTTGACCACCAGGAACAGCGTGTCGTCGCCCAGGTTGGCAACCATCAGGTCGTCGAGGATGCCACCTTGCTCGTTGGTGAACATGGCATAGCGCTGCATGCCCACCGGCAGGTCGATGATATCCACTGGCACCAGGCTTTCCAGGGCTTGGGCGGCATCCTTGCCGCGCAGGATGATCTGGCCCATGTGCGAGACATCGAACAGGCCGGCCTGCTCACGGGTGTGCAGGTGCTCCTTGAGCACGCCCAGCGGGTACTGTACCGGCATGTCGAAGCCGGCGAATGGCACCATGCGCGCGCCCAGTTCCAGGTGCAGGGCGTGCAGCGGGGTCTTGTGCAGTGTTTCGGACATCGATGACTCCTTGGTTTTGTTGTCGGGTCAACATTCAATGATGTTGACGGCCAGACCGCCGCGGGCGGTCTCCTTGTATTTGCTTTTCATGTCGGCGCCGGTCTGGCGCATGGTGCGGATGACCTTGTCGAGCGACACGTAGTGCTGCCCGTCGCCACGCAGGGCCATGCGCACCGCATTGATGGCCTTGACCGAGCCCATGGCGTTGCGCTCGATGCAGGGCACCTGTACCAGCCCACCGATCGGGTCGCAGGTCAGCCTCAGGTTGTGCTCCATGCCGATTTCGGCAGCGTTTTCCACCTGTTGCACGCTGCCGCCCATCACTTCGCACAAGGCGCCGGCTGCCATCGAGCAGGCCACCCCGACTTCGCCCTGGCAGCCGACCTCGGCCCCGGAGATCGAGGCGTTTTCCTTGTACAGGATGCCAATGGCCGCGGCAGTCAGTAGAAAACGCACGACGCCGTCTTCACTGGCGCCGGGGACGAAGCGCATGTAGTAGTGCAGTACTGCCGGCACGATGCCTGCCGCACCGTTGGTCGGTGCAGTGACCACGCGCCCGCCGTAGGCATTTTCCTCGTTGACCGCCAAGGCATACAGGTTGACCCAGTCAAGTACCGACAACGCGTCGCGCAGGTTGGCCTCCGGGTGCTGGCTGAGTTGGCGGTACAGTGCCGGTGCCCGGCGTTTGACCTTGAGCCCGCCCGGCAGGATGCCCTCGTGCCGGTAGCCGGCTGCGACGCAATCCTGCATCACCTGCCAGATCCGCAGCAGACCCGCACGGGTTTCGGCCTCGGGGCGCCAGGCCGCCTCGTTGGCCAGCATCACCTGGCTCACCGACAGCTGCTGCGCGGTGCAATGCCCGAGCAGTTGCTTGGCAGTCTTGAACGGGTAGGCGAGTACGGTGCTGTCCTCGACGATGCGGTCTTGCCCGGCGGCCTCTTCGTCGACCACGAAACCGCCGCCCACCGAGTAGTACTCCCGGCTGCGGATTTGCAGGCCGGCGGCATCGAAGGCGCGGAAGATCATGCCGTTGGGGTGGTATGCCAAAGGCTTGCGGATCATCGCCAGGTGCTGCTTCTCGACGAAGGCGATGGTGTGTTCACCGAGCAGGTGCAGGTGGCCGCTTTCACGGATTGCCTGCAGGCGGGCGGGAATGGCTTCGGTGTCGACGGTATCGGGGTGCTCGCCTTCCAGGCCAAGCAGTACCGCCTTGTCGCTGCCATGGCCTTTGCCGGTGGCACCCAGTGAGCCGTACAGCTCGGCCTTGACGCTGGCGGTGCTGGCCAGCAGGCCGTCACGGCGCAAGCCCTCGGCGAAACGCGCGGCAGCGCGCATCGGGCCGACCGTGTGGGAGCTGGAGGGGCCGATGCCGATCTTGAACAGGTCGAAGACGCTCAGTGACATGGTGCTTGCTCCTGACATATCCGGTTAACCCTTTGGGGCTGCTGCGCAGCCCATCGCCGGCAAGCCGGCTCCTACAGGTACAGTGCAGGCCTCCAGAGCTGTGCGGTCCCGGTTGGAGCCGGCTTGCCGGCGATGGGCCGCGAAGCGGCCCCAGGCGGTCAGGCGTCCTGATAGCTCTCGATCGACGGGCAGGCGCACACCAGGTTGCGGTCGCCGAACACGTTGTCGACCCGGCCCACAGGTGGCCAGTACTTGCCTTCCACCAGGCTTGGCAGCGGGTACACCGCCTGTTCGCGGCTGTAGCCGTGGGCCCACTCGCCAGCCAGCTCGGCAGCGGTGTGTGGAGCGTTCTTCAGCGGGTTGTCGTCCTTGTCCAGGCTACCGTTCTCCACGGCGCGAATCTCTTCGCGGATCTGGATCATCGCATCGCAGAAGCGGTCCAGCTCTTCCTTGGCCTCGCTTTCGGTCGGCTCGATCATCAGCGTGCCGGCTACCGGGAAGGACATGGTCGGGGCGTGGAAGCCGAAGTCGATCAGGCGCTTGGCCACGTCGTCGACGCTGATGCCGCTGGTGTCCTTGAGCGGGCGCAGGTCGAGGATGCACTCGTGGGCGACCAGGCCATTGCCGCCGGTGTACAGAACAGGATAGTGCTCTTCCAGGCGGCGGGCGATGTAGTTGGCATTGAGGATCGCCATCTGCGAGGCACGCTTGAGGCCGGCACCACCCATCATGCGGATGTACATCCAGGTGATCGGCAGAATGCTGGCGCTGCCGAACGGTGCGGCGCATACCGCCCCGTCACGGTTCTGCAACTGAGCGTGGCCGGGCATGAACGGCGCCAGGTGCGACTTGACGCCGATCGGGCCGACGCCTGGGCCGCCACCGCCGTGCGGAATGCAGAAGGTCTTGTGCAGGTTCAGGTGCGAGACGTCGCCGCCGAACTTGCCCGGTGCGCACAGGCCGACCATGGCATTCATGTTGGCGCCGTCGATGTACACCTGGCCGCCGTTGTCGTGAATGATCGCGCAGATCTCGCCGATCGCTTCTTCGAACACGCCGTGGGTCGACGGGTAGGTGATCATGATCGCGGCCAGGCGCTCGCGGTGCTCGATGGCCTTGGCGCGCAGGTCCTCGACATCGACGTTGCCACGCGCGTCGCACGCGGTGACCACGACGCGCATACCGGCCATGTGTGCGGTTGCCGGGTTGGTGCCATGAGCCGAGGAGGGGATCAGGCAGATGTCGCGATGGCTTTCGCCGCGGCTGCGGTGGTAGGCGCGGATGGCCAGAAGGCCCGCATATTCGCCCTGGGAGCCGGCGTTGGGTTGCAGCGACACGGCGTCGTAGCCGGTGGCGGCGCAGAGCATGGCTTCCAGCTCGGTGGTCATCTGCAGGTAACCCTGGCTTTGCTCGGCCGGGGCGAACGGGTGCAGGTTGCCGAACTCGGCCCAGGTCACCGGGATCATTTCACTGGCGGCGTTGAGCTTCATGGTGCACGAGCCCAGCGGGATCATGCTGCGGTCCAGCGCCAGGTCCTTGTCGGCCAGGCGGCGCAGGTAGCGCATCAGCTCGGTTTCGCTGTGGTAGCGGTTGAACACCGGGTGTTCGAGGATGGCCGACTGGCGCAGCAGGGCGGCAGGCAGGCGCGAGCCGGTGCTGGCGGCCAGGGCGGCGAAGTCCGGTTGTGCCTGTTGGCCACCGAACAGCTGCCACAGCGCCTCGACGTCAGCCTGGGTACTGGTCTCGTCGAGCGACAGGCCCAGGTGGGCGGCGTCGATCTGGCGCAGGTTGATGCGCTGGGCGCGTGCCTTGTCGTGCAGGCCTTCGGTAGCGCTGCCGGTGGCCAGGGTCAGGGTGTCGAACGCGGTTTCTCCGACCACTTGCACGCCGAGGGTTTTCAGGCCGGCAGCGAGGATCGCGGTCAGCGCGTGGGTGCGTTCGGCGATGCGCTTGAGGCCCGCAGGGCCGTGGTACACCGCGAACATGCTGGCAATGTTGGCCAGCAGCACCTGGGCGGTACAGATGTTGCTGGTGGCCTTCTCGCGGCGGATATGCTGCTCGCGGGTTTGCATGGCCAGGCGCAGGGCAGTCTTGCCGAAACGGTCGATCGACACACCGACCAGGCGGCCCGGCATGTCACGCTTGAATGCGTCGCGGGTGGCGAAGTAGGCCGCGTGCGGGCCGCCAAAGCCCAGTGGCACGCCAAAGCGCTGGGCGCTGCCGATGGCAACGTCCG
>NZ_MOMO01000089.1:0-28799 GCF_009933855.1 Pseudomonas sp. SG-MS2
GCCCCGGCACAACCCGGCAGGGTCGGCAGCCAGCTGCGCGCCAGCCGCGACCAGCTCGGCACACTTTTCCGGGCTGCGGTTCCAGACGGTCAGCGGGTAACCTGCGGCCAGCAGGCGCCGACACATCGGCAGCCCCATCAGACCAATCCCGGCGAATCCAAGCGAAGGCAGTTCAGTGCTCATAACGACTCCTGGCAAATCCGATAGTTATCCGGGCCGTACCACGGCCCCATTACGCATCCCGTAAACTGTTACCGCCACGCCGAATTGTTACCTACCTCCACCCCACCTGAACGCCATCGAGCACCAGAATGGGGCGGCTGCGCATTTTCGCGCACCAAAATCATCCGGCGGATTTGGCGCTCTTCACCTGAATCACGATGAACGGCGAAACCACCACCGCCCATATCTCTGGATCGCGGGTTTGCAGGTCGAGCGCCTGTTCGGCCGTGACAGGGCCCACGGTGCCATCATCACGCCACTTGGCGAACATCTCGCTGCGATTCTGCGCCATCACTTCGGCAACCGCTATCAAGTCCAGGCTGGGGTCGACCCAAATCAGGTCACCCTTTGCCCAAAAACGCTCCAATGCCTTCCACTCGATAGTTGCCGTCTCGCCGAGCAATTTGGCATAGAGGGTGCTTGTTTGATCAGTCATGGGTTTTTACCGCAAATATCGGCCAATAAAAAAGGCCGGCATTTTTGCAGAAAAACCCGGTTTCAAATATGTAATTTGGTCGATTGGCCCAGAACTTGTGGGGTAGGGCCGAAGATGCAGGCGATGTAATGGCGCCTTTCTGTATCTTTGTGTCGATCATGCGACAACCCGCGAAACAGGCGCTTTTCGCCCGCTTTTCAAGCGCTCGGGCAGCGCTCTACACTGTACCGGTACAGTTCCGGGACATGTTCCGGGGGAAGGTGGGCATGCAGTGTGGCGTGGCCATACCGCAAATCCCGCCCGGTCTGTAGCCCTGGCCGCCAGGACTATAAGAATTACAACAGAATGAGTGGAGCACTATGATCAAGATTTCCAAGCTGTTCGCCGCAATGGTACTGGCCGGGGTAGCCAGCCATTCGTTTGCCGCCGATACCATCAAGATCGGCATCGCCGGTCCGAAAACCGGTCCTGTGACCCAGTACGGCGACATGCAGTTCATCGGCGCAAAACAGGCCATCAAGGACATCAACGCCAAGGGCGGCGTCGATGGCAAAATGCTTGAAGCCAAGGAATACGACGACGCGTGCGACCCTAAACAGGCCGTGGCAGTCGCCAACAAAGTGGTCAACGACGGCGTCAAGTTCGTCATCGGCCACCTGTGCTCCAGCTCCACCCAGCCAGCGTCCGACATCTACGAAGACGAAGGCGTGATCATGATCACCCCGGCCGCCACCAGCCCGGAAATCACCGCCCGTGGTTACAAGCTGATCTTCCGCACCATCGGCCTGGACAGCGCCCAAGGCCCTGCGGCCGGCAACTACATCGCCGACCACGTCAAGCCGAAGGTCGTTGCAGTGCTGCACGACAAGCAGCAGTACGGTGAAGGCATCGCCACCGCCGTCAAGCAGACCCTGGAAGGCAAAGGCACCAAGGTTGCCGTCTTCGAAGGCCTGAACGCCGGTGACAAGGACTTCTCCTCGATCATCCAGAAGCTCAAGCAGAACAACGTCGACTTCGTCTACTACGGCGGCTACCACCCAGAGCTGGGCCTGATCCTGCGCCAGGCTCAGGAAAAAGGCCTGAAAGCCAAGTTCATGGGGCCAGAAGGCGTAGGCAACGACTCGATCTCGCAGATCGCCCAGAACGCCTCCGAAGGCCTGCTGGTCACCCTGCCGAAGTCGTTCGACGCCGACCCTGAGAACAAGGCCATCGTCGATGCCATCAAGGCTGACGGCAAGGACCCGAGCGGTCCGTTCGTGTTCCCGGCCTACTCCGCCGTGGAGCTGATCGCCAAAGGCATCGAGGCTGCCAAGTCCGAAGACACCGACAAGGTGGCAGCCGCCATCCACGCCGGCTCGTTCAAGACCCCGACCGGCACGCTGTCGTACGACGAAAAAGGCGACCTCAAAGACTTCAAGTTCGTGGTCTACGAATGGCACTTCGGCAAGCCGAAGACCGAAGTCTCCCCTCAGTAACTGCGTGACTGAATAGCTGACCGTAAAAGCCCACTGTGCGAGCAGTGGGCTTTGTTTTACGAGGTTCATGGACCTGATTCCCGCGATCCGGGGGCCGGTTCACCTGAAAATCTTAAAACCGTCACTCGCGGTTTCCTGGCCTACCCCCGCCAGCGAAATGCAAATCAGGTTTTTAGGAGCGCTGTAATGCCTGAGATCTACCATTTCTTCCAACAACTGGTTAATGGATTGACCATCGGCAGCACCTATGCCTTGATCGCCATCGGTTACACGATGGTGTACGGCATCATTGGCATGATCAACTTCGCCCATGGCGAGGTGTACATGATCGGTTCGTATGTGGCCTTCATCGCCCTCGCAGGGCTGGCCATGATGGGTATCCATTCGCTGCCGATCCTGATGACCGTTGCCTTCGTCGCGACGATCTTCGTCACCAGCGCCTATGGCTACAGCATCGAACGGGTTGCCTACCGCCCCCTGCGCAACAGCAACCGTCTGATCCCGCTGATTTCCGCCATCGGCATGTCGATTTTCCTGCAGAACACCGTGCTGCTGTCGCAGGATTCCAAGGACAAATCCATCCCTAACCTGATCCCCGGGAGCTTCTCCTTCGGGCCAGGCGGTGCTGAAGAAGTCCTGATCAGCTACATGCAGATCCTGGTGTTCGTGGTCACCCTGGTGGCCATGACCCTGCTGACCCTGTTCATCTCCCGCTCTCGCCTGGGGCGCGCCTGCCGCGCCTGCGCCGAGGACATCAAGATGGCCAACCTGCTGGGCATCAACACCAACAACATCATCGCCCTGACCTTCGTCATCGGTGCCGCGCTGGCGGCGGTGGCGGCTGTGCTGCTGAGCATGCAGTACGGCGTGATCAACCCCAACGCCGGTTTCCTGGTGGGCCTGAAGGCCTTCACGGCGGCGGTACTGGGTGGCATCGGCAGCATTCCGGGCGCGATGCTCGGTGGCCTGGTGCTGGGCGTGGCCGAAGCCTTTGGCGCTGATATCTTCGGCGACCAGTACAAGGACGTGGTGGCATTCGGCCTGTTGGTTCTTGTCCTGCTGTTCCGGCCGACCGGCATCCTCGGCCGCCCGGAGGTTGAAAAAGTATGAACAGAAATCTCAAACAGGCGTTCTTCAGCGCCTTGCTGGTGTGGGCCGTGGCCTTCCCGGTGCTGGGCCTGAAACTGAGCATCGATGGCATCAGCCTGGTGGTGCACAGCCAGGGCTCGTTCACCATCGGCATCATCGCCGCCTGCTCGGTGCTGATGTTCCTGCGCGTGCTGTTCGACAGGCAGTGGAGCTCGGTGATGGGCCGCCGCTCGGATCGCAAGCTGATCTCGCCCGCGGTAAGCAATTACCTGACCCTGCCCAAGACACAACGCTGGATCATCATCGGGCTGATCGTGGTGGCGCTGGTCTGGCCGTTCTTCGGCTCGCGCGGCGCCGTCGACATCGCCACGCTGATCCTGATCTACGTGTTGCTGGGCCTGGGCCTGAACATCGTGGTCGGCCTGGCGGGCCTGCTGGACCTGGGTTACGTCGGCTTCTACGCTGTCGGCGCCTACAGCTATGCGATGCTGTCGCACTACCTGGGCTGGAGCTTCTGGGTATGCTTGCCGATCGCCGGCCTGATGGCCGCGACCTTCGGCTTCCTGCTCGGCTTCCCGGTGCTGCGCCTGCGCGGTGACTACCTGGCGATCGTGACCCTGGGCTTCGGCGAGATCATCCGCCTGTTCCTGCGAAACCTGACCGACTGGACCGGCGGCCCCAACGGCATCAGCAACATCCCCAAACCGGAGCTCTTCGGCCTCACCTTCGAGCGGCGTGCTGCCGAGGGGATGCAGACCTTCCACGAGTACTTCGGGTTGCCGTACAACTCGATCAACAAGGTCATCTTCCTCTACCTGGTGGCACTGTTGCTGGCACTGCTGGCGCTGTTCGTCATCAATCGCCTGCTGCGCATGCCCATCGGGCGCGCCTGGGAGGCGCTGCGTGAAGATGAGATCGCCTGCCGCGCGCTGGGCCTGAACCCGACTGTGATCAAGCTCTCGGCATTCACCCTGGGCGCCTGCTTCGCCGGTTTCGCCGGCAGCTTCTTCGCCGCCCGTCAAGGGTTGGTGACACCCGAGTCGTTCACCTTCATCGAGTCGGCGATCATCCTCGCCATCGTCGTGCTTGGCGGCATGGGCTCACAACTGGGCGTGATCCTCGCGGCCATCGTGATGATCCTGCTACCTGAGCTGATGCGTGAGTTCAGCGAATACCGGATGTTGATGTTCGGTGCGCTGATGGTGTTGATGATGATCTGGCGTCCGCAAGGCTTGCTGCCTATGCAACGTCCACACATGGAGCTGCGTCGATGAGCCGCGAAATTCTGCAAGTCAGCGGCCTGAGCATGCGCTTCGGCGGCTTGTTGGCGGTCAACGGCGTGGCCCTGACCGTCAAGGAAAAACAGGTAGTGGCGCTGATCGGCCCGAACGGCGCTGGCAAGACCACCGTGTTCAACTGCCTCACCGGCTTCTACAAGCCCAGCGGCGGCACCATCCTGCTCGACGGCCAGCCGATCCAGGGCCTGGCCGGCCACCAGATCGCCCGCAAGGGCGTGGTGCGGACCTTCCAGAACGTGCGCCTGTTCAAAGAGATGACCGCGCTGGAAAACCTGCTGATCGCCCAGCACCGCCACCTCAACACCAACTTCTTCGCCGGCCTGTTCAAGACCCCAAGCTTCCGCCGCAGCGAGAAAGAGGCCTTGGAGCGCGCGCAGTACTGGCTGGAGAAGGTCAACCTGACCGAGTTCGCCAACCGTACCGCCGGCACCCTCGCCTACGGCCAGCAACGCCGCCTGGAAATCGCCCGCTGCATGATGACCCAGCCGCGGATCATCATGCTGGACGAGCCGGCAGCGGGCCTGAACCCCAAGGAAACCGAGGACCTCAAGGCGTTGATCGCCTATCTGCGTGAGTCGCACAACGTCACCGTGCTGCTGATCGAACACGACATGAAGCTGGTGATGAGCATTTCCGACCATATCGTCGTCATCAACCAGGGCACGCCCCTGGCAAACGGCACACCGGAGGAAATTCGCGACAACCCTGACGTGATCAAAGCCTACCTGGGGGAAGCGTAAATGCTGAAGTTCGAGAACGTCTCCACCTTCTACGGCAAGATCCAGGCGTTGCACAGCGTCAACGTCGAGATCAATCAGGGTGAGATCGTCACCCTGATTGGTGCCAACGGTGCGGGCAAGTCAACCTTGCTGATGACCCTGTGCGGCTCGCCGCAGGCGCACAGCGGCAGCATCAAGTACCTGGGTGAAGAGCTGGTCGGCCAGCCTTCTTCGCACATCATGCGCAAGAGCATCGCCGTGGTCCCGGAGGGCCGCCGTGTGTTCGCCCGCCTGACCGTCGAGGAAAACCTCGCCATGGGCGGCTTCTTCACCGACAAAGGCGACTATCAGGAGCAACTGGACAAAGTCCTGCAACTGTTCCCGAGGCTGAAAGAGCGTTATCTCCAGCGCGGCGGCACCATGTCCGGCGGCGAGCAGCAGATGCTGGCCATCGGCAGGGCGCTGATGAGCAAGCCCAAGCTGCTGCTGCTCGACGAGCCCTCGTTGGGCCTGGCGCCTATCATCATCCAGCAGATCTTCGACATCATCGAACAGTTGCGCCGCGATGGCGTGACGGTGTTCCTGGTGGAACAGAACGCCAACCAGGCGTTGAAGGTCGCAGATCGGGCCTATGTGCTGGAGAATGGCCGGGTTGTAATGCAAGGCACGGGGGAGGCGCTGCTGACCGACCCGAAAGTGCGTGACGCCTACCTGGGCGGTTGACTGGCAAAGGGCCTCGGGCTCATGCCAGTCAGTTAGCTTTATCAGGGCTGCTACGCAGCCCATCGCCGGCAAGCCAGCGCCTACAGGGTCAGCGCTGTTCCTGTAGCAGCCGGCTTGCCGGCGATGGGCCGCAAAGCGGCCCCAAATTGCTTTCTCTTGTGATCAGCGCCTGGCATGGGTACCGTGGCCTGCACTTCATGCAAGCATCCCGGAGCCCCGTCCCATGCGCCTCACCCCTTCCCTGCTACTCACCGCCCTGCTGCCCCTGTTCGCCGGCTGCCAGATGCTGGCCGCCCCACCAAGCGATCCGAACATCGGCACTGTGCGCATGCAGGGCGAATTGAGCGCCGGGGGCGGCCAGTTGCTGTTCAAGCCCTGCAATGAACCCCGTCGCTTCGTGATCAAGGATGTGGCCGGCACCGGCATTTTGCAGGAAGCCGCCAACCTGGCAGACGACGCCGGTGACAAACTGTTCGCCGATGTACGCGGGCGCCTCACCGGCAGCAAGCAGGCCAACAGCGACGGCCAGCTCGAGGTGCGCCGCCTGTACCGCCTGGACCCGTCCACCCGCGCCTGCGAAGATCCCAACTTCAAGCAGCTGACCCTGCGCGCCAGCGGCCATGAGCCTGAGTGGGACATCAAGGCCAGTGGCAAAGGCATGGTGCTCAACCGCATTGGCAAGGAGCCATTGCCGCTGCCCTTCCTGGAGGAGGAAGTGCCCGGCGGCGGCCTGACCCTGAGCAGCGAAGCCAACGGCCAGCAGGTGGAACTGTGGGTCGCCCCGCAGCGTTGCGTCGATACTGCCACCGGTGCCGTGCACCACCTGCGCGCCGAGCTGAGCATCGATGGCCAGACCCTGCAGGGCTGCGGCTACTACGGCGGTGCACGCGACAACTGATCGCCGGGCACTTTTATCCTGCCAGTCAGGGCGGCGAACAGCTTATACTTGGCGGTTTGTGTAAAGCCGCCGGCCGCCCATGGCCGGGATACTGGACCCTGCCATGCTACGAATCACCGAACTGAAGCTGCCCCTGGACCATCCCGACGAAGCGCTGCGCGAAGCCATTGTCCAGCGCCTGGGCATCCGCGATGAGCAACTGCTCAGCTTCAACCTGTTCAAGCGCAGCTACGATGCGCGCAAGAAGAACAGCGAATTGCTGTTCATCTACACCATCGACCTTGAAGCCAGCAACGAAGCGGAGCTACTAGCCAAGTTCGCTGACGATCGCAACATCAGCGTCGCGCCGGATGTCACCTACAAGTACGTTGGCCACGCCCCTGCCGACCTGCAGGAGCGTCCGGTCGTGGTCGGCTTCGGCCCGTGCGGCATCTTCGCCGGCCTGCTGCTGGCCCAGATGGGCTTCAAGCCGATCATCCTCGAGCGTGGCAAGGAAGTGCGCCAGCGCACCAAGGACACCTGGGGCCTGTGGCGCAAGAGCGTGCTCAACCCCGAGTCCAACGTGCAGTTCGGCGAAGGCGGTGCCGGGACCTTCTCCGACGGCAAGCTGTACAGCCAGATCAAGGACCCGCTTCACCATGGCCGCAAGGTACTGGAAGAGTTCGTCAAGGCCGGTGCGCCGGACGAGATCCTCTACATCAACAAGCCGCACATCGGTACCTTCCGCCTGACCGGCATGGTCGAGCAGATGCGCCAGGACATCATCGCCCTGGGCGGTGAAGTGCGCTTCCAGGAAAAAGTCACCGACCTGCTGATCGACGATGGCCAACTGAGCGGCGTGGTGCTGGAGAGCGGCGAGCAGCTGCAGTCGCGCCACGTGGTGCTTGCCTTGGGCCACAGCGCCCGTGACACCTTCCGCATGCTGCACGGCAAAGGCGTGTTCATGGAAGCCAAGCCCTTCTCGGTGGGCTTCCGTATCGAGCACCCGCAAACGCTGATCGACAAGGCGCGCCTTGGCAAATATGCCGGTCACCCGAAACTGGGTGCCGCTGACTACAAGCTGGTGTACCACGCCAAGAACGGCCGCTCTATATACAGCTTCTGCATGTGCCCCGGCGGTACCGTGGTCGCTGCCACCAGCGAACCAGGCCGCGTCGTCACCAATGGCATGAGCCAGTATTCGCGTAACGAGCGCAACGCCAACTCCGGCATCGTGGTCGGTATCGACCCTGAGCGCGATTACCCGGGCGGCCCGCTGGCGGGTATCGAGCTGCAGGAGCGCCTGGAGGCGCACGCTTATGTAATGGGCGGTAGCAACTATCAGGCACCGGCACAGTTGGTGGGTGACTTCGTTGCAGGCAAACCCTCCACCGCGCTGGGTAGCGTCGAGCCGTCTTACAAGCCGGGCGTGACCTTGGGTGACCTGGCGCCGAGTTTGCCGGATTTCGCCATCGAGGCAATCCGCGAGGCGCTGCCAGCCTTCGATCGACAGATCAAAGGCTACAACCTGCATGATGCAGTGCTGACTGGCATCGAGACACGCACCTCCTCGCCGCTGCGCATCACCCGCGGCGAGGATTACCAGAGCCTGAACGTGAAGGGGTTGTTCCCTGCAGGTGAAGGTGCCGGGTACGCCGGGGGCATTCTTTCGGCGGGTGTTGATGGCATTCGCATTGCCGAAGCCGTGGCGCGGGATATGCTCGGGCTGTAAGCCGGCGACAGGGCCAGGGCAGGCAAATAAAAAACCCCGAACGGGCCTGGCCAGTTCGGGGTTTTGTTTTGGCGCGGTCAGTGCGTAACGCGGCTGGTACCGTCGACAGTCATGATGCGCACACGCTCACCGACGCGGAAGATTTCGTTCTCCTGCACGGCCTGAACGTAGGCGCGCATGCTGCCATCGTCCTCACGCACGGTGATTTCGACACCTTGGGTGCGGGTGATGCCTTCCTCGGCAGCGGAACCCGCCAGGCCACCGGCCACGGCACCGATTACCGCTGCAACGATACTGCCACGGCCACCACCAATGGCACTGCCGGCAACACCACCGACAATCGCGCCGGCACCGCCGCCGATAGGGGTTTTGGTGCCTTCGATCTTGACCGGACGCAGGGACTCGATAGTACCCATGCGCACGGTCTGCACGCGACGGGCCTCATCACGGGAGTAGCTGTCGCCGGTCAGGCTCGAAGCACAGCCGCCCAACAACAACGACATGGTGGTAAAAGTCGCCACCAGCAAAGCGGATTTACGCATGGGTAAAGTCTCCATAAGTCAGGTGTCCATTAGACGCTGCACCTCGACGGCTGTCACGGTAGCAAAGCCATAAAATTATTTCCGTTCAGCTACGGTACAGTCTCCGAGCCGGGCCTGGAAATCTAGACAGAGGATAGTCAGGGTTTACTGCATTGAAGTAGTGACAGCATGCATGGGGCTACCGCGCAGCCCCATGAACGTCACGGAGCCAGGCGCTCGCGCTGCCACTGGCCATCGACCCACCGATAGTTCAGCCGGTCGTGCAGCCGGCTCGCCCGCCCTTGCCAGAACTCGATGCGCTCGGGCAGCAGGCGGTAGCCTCCCCAATGCTCGGGGCAGTGGGGCTGGGTGTCGGAGAACCGGGACTCAGTGGCCTTCACCAGCCCTTCGAGCGCCTCGCGGCTGGCAATCACCCGGCTTTGCGGTGACGCCCAGGCCCCAAGGCGGCTACCCAGCGGGCGGACCTGGTAATAGTCATCCGACTCTTGGGGCGTAACCTTTTCCACACGCCCCTCAATGCGCACCTGACGTTCCAGCGCCGGCCAGAAGAAGGTCATGGCAGCGAAGGGGTTGGCCTGGAGTTGCTGGCCCTTGGCGCTGTCGTAGTTGGTGAAGAAGGTGAACCCTCGGTCGTCGAGCCCCTTGAGCAGCAAAACGCGGCAATGGGGACGGCCATCACCGTCGACCGTGGCGAGGGTCATGGCATTGGCCTCCACCGGTGCCTGCTCGGTCTTTACCGCATCGGCGAACCACTGATGGAACAGAGCGAACGGCTCGCCCGGCGCCTGGGCTTCTGCCAGGCCATCACGGGTGTAGTCGCGGCGCATATCGGCCAGGGATTGGGTCATGGCTGCGTTTCCTTGACGATCAGTTGGTCTTCGCAGGGCTGTTGGCGGCTACTTTTTTCTCGGCGGTAGCTTTCTTGGCAGCGGGCTTGGCCGGCGCGGCTTTCTTTTTGGCGGTGGTTTTAGCAGGTGCCTTGGCTTTGGCTGCAGGCTTTTTGGCAGCAGGTTTGGCCGCTGCCTTGGCGGCTGGTTTGGTAACAGCTGCCTTGGTAGCGGGTGCCTTGGTGTCCTGGACAGCGACCATCGAGGCCGGTGCCGGCGCTGGCCGCTGATATTTGGCCATCAGGGCAAGCATGGTGTTCTGCGGGGTCAGCAGCATCTCCACGCGGCGGTTAAGGGACCGGCCTTCGACGCTGTCGTTGGCCGCGCGCGGCATTTCAGAGCCCATGCCCTTGAGCGAAAGACGGTCACGCTTCAAGCCGCTCAAACGGAAGATCGCCGACACGGAAGCGGCGCGCTCCAGGCTGAGCTTCTGGTTGGTAGCAGCAGCGCCGCTGGTGTCGGCGTGGCCCAGCACCAGCACGGCAGTCTTGGGGTCGCCTTCGACGGCTTTGGCCACACGGGTAATCGGGCCCAGGCTCATAGGCAACAGCATGTTCGGACGGTCCGGGTTGTAGGAGCTGTCAGCCGGGATGGTCACAACCAACACATTCTCACGGCGCTCCAGCTCCAGTTTGCTGTCCTTGATCGCTTCACGCAGTTTTGGCTCGTACTGATCGAGCCAGGCCTGGGTGGCCTTTTCGTCGATTTTTGGTACAACCGGGCCCTTGGCCTGCTTGTCGTCACCGCCAAAGGGCCACCACCAGCGGCTGGCGCTCTCGGACTTGGCATCAGCCTTGGCGACTTTTTCGGTGACGGCCTGCTTCACTTCCTGCTCGGCGACCTCGTCCGTACCGAATGGCCACCAGCTGCTGAGGCCGCCCTTCGCGGCATCCTGGGAATGGCTGGCGCAGCCGGTCATAGCGGTCAGGCACAGGGCGAGAGCTAAGGTTTTATGTGAAGACATCAGCGATACACCATGAAATAGAAAGAAATTTTGCCCACACACTTGAGGCGTTGGCATTGAGGATAGTCAAAGGGGTTGCGCAATACCCGCGTTACCCGATCAAAGGCAAGTGCCAAGGACACGCACCAGTTGCTGGGCTCTTGGGTCCATGAGCACGTAAGGGCCAAGGGTATTGACCACGAAACCGAAGGCAACGTCGTGCTCGGGGTCGGCAAAACCGACCGAACCACCTGCGCCGGGATGCCCAAAGGCCCGCGCACCCAGGCCGAAGGTGGCGTTGGCCACTGTGGGTTGGTCCAGCATGCAGCCAAGGCCGAAACGGGTCTGGGTCAGCAGGGTACGATCCTCGCCGATGCTGTGTTCACGCGTCAGTTCATCGAGCAATTCGGACTCGAGCAAGCTGCCGTCGAGCAGGCCGGCATAGAAACCCGCCAGGCTACGGGCATTGCCGTGACCGTTGGCCGCCGGTTGCTGCATGCGGCGCCACTCAGGCTTGTTGGTGCTGGTGAGGATGGCCGGCGGGTTGGTGAACGCACGGGTAGACAACGCCTCGGGCTCACGCATGGTCACCTGCAGCAAGCGCTGGGCGGCAGCATCGCCGGCGTTGCCCTTGCCGCGTGCGATATGGGCCACGCGATCGAATTCTTCGTCCGCCAGGCCTACATGGAAATCCAGCACCAGCGGCCGCGCGGTACGCGCCACGATCGACTCCCCTGGGCCACGCCCATCGGCGCGGCGGATCAGCTCGCCGATCAGCCAGCCGTAGGTGATGGCGGCATAGCCGTGCGCGGTACCCGGCGCCCACCAAGGTGTTTCGGCGGCTAGCGCATCGACCATGGTTTGCCAGTCATACAGGGCCTCTGCTGGCAGCAGCTCGCGGATGGCGGGCAAACCCGCCCTGTGGCTGAGCAGCTGGCGCAGGGTGACGCTCTCTTTGCCTGCCTGGGCAAACTCGGGCCAATAGCGCGCCACCGGAGCATCCAGCGCCAGCTTGCCCTCACCGACCAGTTGCAGTGCGGTGACGGCAGTGAAGGTCTTGGTGCAGGAGAACAGATTGGCGATGGTATCGCTGTGCCAGGCCTGCTGGCCGTCTTTGTCGGCGCTGCCCGCCCAAAGGTCGATTACAGTCTCGCCACCGACTTGAATGCACAGCGCCGCGCCGCGCTCCTGGGGATCATCGAACAATGCCGCAAACGCTTCGCGCACTGCCTCGAACTTCAGCTCATAGTGACCCTGGATCTGCACCCGCCTGTTCTCCGTTCGACCTTGCTGAAAAAGGGAGGCATTGTTTCAGTAGTTGGCGGTTTTGCCTACTGGGCAAGGCTGGATGATCACGCAGAAAAGCACCCTTTTCAGGGCGCCTCGTCGGTTGGCGCGCCCGTGGTAGAGCCCCCTTCGTGCAACAGGCTGCTCAACTGACCAACGGCCTGCCGGTTACTCTTGCGCACCGCCTCGACAAAACCCGGATATGGCATATCGGTGATCGCCACCAGCCCGAGGTGCCCGTTTTCGCCATCGAGCAAACGCCCGCTGGCAGGCTGGTCGAGGTACTGGAACCAGTGAGCGCCGACAATCATCGGCTGCGCCAGTGCCGCCTTGAGGAAGTTGCCGTAGGCCGGGCCCCGATCCTCTTCACGCGCCACTTCCACCGGCCCCGGCCAGAAAGGCCCACGGTCACGGGAACCGAACTGGAATTCGGACACCAGCACCGGCTTGTCCAGCTCCGCCAGCTGGGCGAAGTCATAGCCATCCTGGGGTTTGAGGGTATAGAAGTTGAAGCTCAGCACATCGCAGAACTCGGCGCAGGCCTTGACCGCTTCGGGTGTGCTGACGGCAAAGCGCCCGCCCAGCAGAAGGTGGTTGGGCGCATGCCAGTTCAGCGAATCGGCGATGGTCTTGAAATAGGTTTCGGCGAACACCTGCTGGAAGTGCTGGTAATCGCGTTCGATCTCAGGGTGCTCGGGGTTGGGCAGCGGCGCCTCGAAGCCTGGGTCTTCCATCAATTCCCAGGCTTGCAGGTCGATGCCCCAGGCCTTGGACAGCCCCTGCTGGTTACGGTACTTGTCGCGCAGTTGCTTGAGGAAGGCACGCTTGGCCGGTACATCGGTTGTCAGACGCAGGGTGCCATAGGCAAGGCCGTAACGGGCCTTGGGGTCATTGCCAGGCGCAGCCCAGGCCAGCTCGTTATCGGCAAAGTACCCAATCAGCCAGGGATCATCCCGGTGGTCACGCGCGGCGATGGCCACGGCTCGCTCGGTGGCCATGGCGAAACGCGGATCGAACGGGTCGGGCATGCGCCCCCACCAGTCCATGCCTGTGCTGATGCTGGCATAGTCACCGACGATCGACAGCGGCAGGGTATAGGGCATGCGTTTGGCCTGGCCGAGTTCGGGGTCGCTCCAGTTGCCCAGGGTGTTGAAGCCCCAGGCCTGCAACCGGTCGAGCGTATGCGCCTGCCAACGAGCGCTATCCAGCGCAAGGGGCGGGCAGGGCGCGGCAGGTTGCCCCTCCTCCCCTGCCGGGCAAGGTTTGCCATGGGCGCGCTGGATGTTGGCTGCATAGAAGTCGAACCAACGCCCCTTCTTGAAGTTGCGCCCCTGCGACGATGCATTGCCATCATCGTTGTTGCCCTCGCCATAAAAGGCGGCAAGCGCGTCACCTTCGCCCGGCAGCACGCCGAACATCCCTTCGCGGCCCGCGACATAGGTACGCCCGCCATCGGCAGCCACGGCATTGACGCCCAACGAGTAGAACGGATGGCCCTCGGGGGTCACCAGGTGCCAGCGGCCGCCACGCTTTTCCGTACGGAAGAAACCCTTGGCGTCGAACGCCGGCCCGGCAAGCAGGCCGCCGTAGCTGTCCAGCTGTTGCTTGTGATGCTCGGCCAGCCAGGCCTTGAGCTGTTGCTGCTCGCGGTTGTCAGCAGCTTTCAGTTGTTCATCGTTGACCACCTTTTCGGGCCAGCGGCCGCGCGTGGACTGGCCATAAGCATCGATCAGTGCGTGGTAGGCCGCCCGGTAGGCAAGGTCGTCGTCCTGAATACCGACCTTCTCGATCAGCAGGTTCTGCGCAACCTTGGGGCCGGGGATGCTCAGGCTGACAGATACCACCTGCTTGAGATCGACCTCACCGGCGCTGCTGGTCAGCAGCAACCGTTGCCCTTCATGGGTCCAGGGCATCGGTGGGCCGGCGCGCATGCCCTGGCTCAGGGGGGAACTGGCCTTGAGCGGCACCATGACCGTCTGCGCAGGCCCTGCAGGCAGGTCGATACGGCTGGTCAGGGTACGGCCATCGCTGCCCAGCACCGTGACATCGACGGTCAGTGCCCAGTCCATGGCACTTTGCAGGCGCAAGGTCAGAAACTGCCCGGCCGACCAATCCCATGCGCCACTGTGAGGGCTCAGCCGCAGGGTAGGCCGTTCGACCGGGTTGAACACCACCCGCCGCAACACCTCGCCTTCTGCGGTCTGTTCTGCGTTGTACTGCGGCATCCCGGCCCCTTCAGTGGCCACATTGACGACCGAAGCCGGGCGCACGAAGCTGAACAGCGTCTGCTGCCCGGCCATTGCAGAGGCGCTGAACAACAGGGTGAGAACAGCAGGCAAGGTGCGGCGGATCATAGGGCTCAGGCTCTCCTTCCAGGCCCTCATGGGCCCGCGACAGAGTGGTGGACAACGGGCCGGCACATCATGCTCCGGCCTTCAGGAAATCTCCCGCCGGAAGGGCGGCAGCGCATTGAGAATAGCCTTGCCGTAGCGTTGGGTGACCAGACGCCGGTCAAGCAAGGTAATGACGCCCCGGTCCTGCTCGGTACGCAGCAGGCGACCGCAGGCCTGAATCAGCTTCAACGATGCATCGGGTACGGCAATTTCCATGAAGGGGTTGCCACCGCGGGCCTCGATCCACTCGGCCAGTGCCGCCTCGACCGGATCGTCAGGCACGGCGAAGGGGATCTTGGCGATCACCACATGCTCGCAGTAGGCACCGGGCAGGTCGACGCCCTCGGCGAAGCTGGCCAGACCGAACAGCACACTGTGCTGGCCATCATCGACCCGCGCCTTGTGCTTGTTCAGGGTTTCCTGCTTGGACAGGTTGCCCTGAATCAGCACCAGCTTGCGCCAGTCGCGGTCCAGGCCGTCGAAGACTTCCTGCATCTGTTTGCGCGAGGAGAACAGTACCAGCGCACCGCGGGCGTCCTCGACGATGTTCGGCAGCTCGCGGATGATCGCAGCGGTATGCGCCGCAGCATCGCGCGGGTCGGCCTTGAGGTCGGGCACCCGCAGCAGGCCGGCATCGCCATGCACGAACGGGCTGGGCACCACGCAGGTCATCGCATCGCGCGGCAGGCCCGAGCGCATGCGGAAACGGTCGAACTTGCCCAGCGCGGTCAGCGTCGCCGAGGTTACCAGCGCGCCATGGGCCACGCTCCACAGGCTGCGCCGCAGCATTTCGGCTGCCAGAATGGGGCTGGCGTTGACCTCGATGTCGAACAGCGCGCCGCTTTCGGCCAGGGTCAACCAGCGGGCCATGGGCGGGCTGTCTTGCGGGTCCTCGGCAGTGAAGGCGGTCCACAGCTCCCAGTTGCCTTGGGCGCGGGTGACCAGGCTGCCGAACAAGGGGTACCACTCTTCGGCCTGATGGCTGGCGATACCGATGTTGACCTCGCCATCCATGCCTTCCTTGAGCAGGTCGGCCAGGCGGGTGAACAGGTCGTTGAGGCGGGCGAAGCCCTTTTTCAGCTCGATGCCGACGTCGCGGATCTGCTCGGGTACCACGCCGCCTTCGAAGCGATAGCGCGGGCGCTCACGCCCCTCCACGTCCTCGCTGGGACGGAAGTCGGCGACTTGCTCGCACAAGGTGAACATGAACTGTTGCTGGGTGCGGATTTCCCGCGCTAGCTCCGGCACCTGCTCGATCAGCTTGCCCAGATCGCCCGGCAACGGGTGCTGGGCCAACAGCTTGGTCAGGTTCTTGGCGGTCTGCTCCAGCCAGTCGGCAGTGGAGCGCAAACGGGAAAAGTGCGCGAAGTGGCCGATGGCCTTGTCGGGCAGGTGGTGGCCTTCGTCGAACACGTACATCGTGTCACGCGGGTCAGGCAGCACCGCGCCGCCACCCAGGGCCAGGTCGGCCAGGACCATGTCGTGGTTGGTGACGATCACATCGACCTTGCCCATGCCTTCGCGGGCCTTGTAGAACACGCACTGCTGGAAGTTCGGGCAGTGGCGGCCGGTACATTGGCTGTGGTCGGTGGTCAGCCGCGCCCAGTCCTGGTCTTCCAGGGCCTCGGGCCAGCTGTCACGGTCGCCGTCCCAGCGATTGCCGGCGAGCTTCTCGATCATGCTGTTGAACAGCTTCTGGCTGCGCTCGTCGACCTCGATGTGAAAGCCCTCTTCCTCGAACAGCTGGGCAGTGGCCGATTGCGCATGGCCCTCCTGCAGCAGGACGTCGAGCTTGGACAGGCACAGGTAGCGGCCGCGGCCCTTGGCCAGGGCGAAGCTGAAGTTCAGGCCGCTGCTGCGCATGAGGTCGGGCAGGTCCTTGAAGACGATCTGCTCCTGCAGGGCCACGGTCGCGGTGGCGATCACCAGGCGCTTGCCAGCCGCCTTGGCAGCCGGGATTGCGGCCAGGCTGTAGGCCACCGTCTTGCCGGTACCGGTACCCGCCTCGACCGCGACCACGGCGGGCTCGCCCGCACGGCGGCCTTCGTCGTCGCAGGCGATGTCGCCGAGTACCTTGGCCACTTCGGCGATCATCAGGCGCTGGCCATAACGCGGCTTGAGGCTCTTGGCTTCGAGAAAACGCGAGTAGGCGCCCTGGATGGTGGCTTTGAGTTCGTTACTGATCATGGTCTGCAGGCGCCCGAAGGGCTGGATATATTTTCAGTGTTTCGCATGGGGCGGCTATCATACCCCGCTATTGCCCATTGTGCCGCATGGAGATCCGGATGCTTGCCTTTGCCCTCCCCTACACACTGCATGTCCTGGCCGCCCTTGTGTGGGTCGGCGGCATGTTCTTCGCCTGGCTGGTGCTGCGCCCGGCAACGGTTGCAGCCCTTGAGGGGCCAGCCCGGCTTCGGCTCTGGGTGGAAGTTTTCCGACGTTTCTTCAGATGGGTCTGGCTGGCGGTAGCCATTCTGGCGATAAGTGGTATCGGCATGTTGCACATGCGCTTCAACGGTTTCGAGACAGCCCCCCGGTATGTACAGGTGATGATGGGGGGCGGGATCGCCATGTTCGCGCTGTTCATGCGTATCCAGGCGCTGTTGCTGCCTGAGCTGAAGGCTGCCGTGCAGGCCGAAGACTGGGCCGCAGGTGCCGCGGCGCTGGGCCGGATCCGGCGCATGGTAGGGGCCAACCTCCTGCTGGGGCTGGCGGTGGTGGCGGTGGCCAGTTCGCGGTTACCGACATAGCGAGGCAGCGCCGTGGTCAGCCACGGCGCGTCAGCTCTGCCTGCCGCGGTATGGACATCACGTGGAAAATGCCCGTCAGCAGTATCTGCAAACGATCGAACCAGCGGTGGCTGCGCCCACGCAAGCTGCCGTTGAAGAACAGCACTTCCAGAACGTGCAGCCCCAGCAAGGCGATGCCTGCGGCATTGATCAACAGATTGAACGGCAGCGGCTGTGGCAGCATCTGGTTGAACAGCACCACGCCCCAGAAAGCGATGGTCAGGGTTTTACCCACGCCCAGAATGAATTTCATCTGCCGCTCCCATCGCTGCTCAGTTCAGGTGCAGGTCCACCCGCCGGTTTTGCGCACGGCCTTGTTCGGTGTCGTTTTCTGCCACCGGCTCGCTAGCCCCGCGCCCTTCGCTCGTTACCTTCTGCGGTGCCAGGCCCTGGCTGATCAAATACTGTGCGACGCTGGCCGCGCGCCGCTCGGAGAGTGCCTGGTTGTAACTGTCAGACCCGACATTGTCGGTATGGCCAACCACCTTGATCCGCGATACACCCAACTCGCTGAGCCTGGGCAACAGGCTTTGCAACCGTTGCTGGCTGCCCACCGTCAAGTCGGCAGAGTCGAATGCGAACATCACCTGGCCCTGATCGTCGAGGGAGATCACCTCTGGCTGGGGCTCAGGCGCAGGTTGGCTGGGCGGATACTGCGGCAGCGGGCAGCCCATGTGGTCGACCGCCGTGCCGGCAGGCGTGTCAGGGCAACGGTCACGGCGATCGAAGACGCCATCCTCATCTTCGTCCCCATCCTGGGCGTAACAGATCAGGCCGCCGGCGATCGCACCCAAGGCGCCAGCGCCTGCAGCCCAGCTCGAGCTTTCGATAGCGCCCAGGCCACCGCCGGCCAGCCCACCGAGCAGGCTGCAGATGGGCCAGGTCCGTTGATTGAGGGGCGCACTGCCGTCACTGTGGGTGGCGCAGCCTGCCAGCAGACTGGAAACCACCAGCAACGGCAGCGCCGCCTTTGACATGACACTCATGATGAATGCTCCTGTGTCGTTGGCCGCAACCGGCCTACAGGAGTAAAGACGCGCCCGCGCCACTTCTCAAGGCGCGGGCGCACGCCGTCAGCGCTCGATCTTGATCTCGGTGCGACGGTTCATCGAACGCCCATCGGCTGTGGCGTTGTCCGCTACAGGCTGGGTTTCGCCGGCACCGACCACCGACACGAAGCTGGCGCGTGGTACACCGCTCTCGACCAGGTAATCGGTCACCGAGTGGGCACGGCGCTCGGACAGGTTCTGGTTGTAACTGTCGGAGCCCACGCTGTCGGTGTGGCCGGTGACGCTCAGACGAGCGCTCGGCGCTTCCTGCTTCAGGCGTGTGGAAATGGTGTTCAGGCGTTCCTTGTCGGCTGGGGTCAGGCGCGCAGAGTCGAACTCGAAGTGTACGTCACGGATGACGATGACTTCCTCCTTCTGTACCACGACTTCCTCGACCACAGGCGCCGGCTCGGGCGGACAGCCATTGGCATCGACCTGCACACCACGCGGAGTACCTGGGCACTTGTCACGGCTGTCCGGCACACCATCGCCATCCTCGTCACCATCGCCGTTGGCCCAGCAGTAGCCAGCTGCCAGGCCACCGCCCAGCAACGCACCCCAGCCAGCCCAGCTGGAGCTTTCGATGGCGCCCAGGGCAGCGCCGCCCACACCCCCGACGGCAGCACACTTCGGCCAGTCGGTTTTTTGCAAACCTGCACAACCAGTCAACACACTGGTGAGCAGTACCAGGGGTATCGCTGTGCGTACTATGCTCATTTCGTAGCTTCTCCTAGGGGAATCGGCATAAGGCCGATCCATGGGAGTAAAGACCGCGCATCTCATCCCTGCCAGCAATAAGCCACGACAGGGTCATACGGTGCTTTGCCCACGGCCGACAGCCCGTTAGTCTTGGAAGACCTGAACGAGGATTGGCAATGACCGACGGTTTTTCCCAACGCACACCCCAGCAGGCCCTGGCGGCCCTGCTGGAGCGCTTCACCCCGCAACGTCTGCTGCTGGTAGGCACGCGTTTTCCTGCCCTGGAGGCGTTTGCCCAGGCACATCCGCAGGTGACGATCGAGACGTGCCAGCCAGGCGCGCTTGCAGCGCATGTTGCCGCACAACGCTTCGACCTGGCATTGCTGGTGGACTGCCTGGAACATTTGCCCAAACGCGCTGGCCTGGAACTGCTGGGTGGCATCCGCAACCTCAACGCCAGCCGTGTCGCCGTGCTGGCCGACCTGCACGCCTGTGGCTGGCAGGAGACCGATTTTTTTGCCCTGGCCCTGTCGGCCAGCGAGAAATTCCGACGCGACGAGCAGGTCTTGAGCCTGTTCACCTATGATCTACATGACTACAAGCAGGTCCCCGACTGGCTCAACGCCAGGTTCTGGGCCAACCCGGAAATGTTTGGCAAGTACTGGTGGTAAACCCATGAATATCAAGGGCTTACCTCACCATGAACGCTATCGAAGCTATGCCAGAGCAGGGCCAACTGTCACCAGCCTGTCACCAGCCTTGTCACCAACGACCATCTCAGGCCCTTTCGGTCTGGCACTACAGACGGTCAGGAATCTATTACCTGAGGGTTCGCCCTCGGGGATGCTCAACCCGTAGTCTCGCCATCTCTCTCCGTTCCACCGATAGGCCAACCGCTATGCAGTTCTCAAAGGACATCCTCAAGACACTGGCTGTCTTCCACCTCGACCGCCCTGAGGCTTCGTGGGAGGACCTCAAGGAGCGCCTCAAGGAGATCGCTGAGGACGCCCTACAGGGCCATAGCGAGGACTCACGGGGCCTATACATGGAAATCTATGACCAGATGAGCAACCACCTCGCTGAGGCTGCCTCGCTTGGTCGGTTCACTGGGAACCAGCAGCGAGCTATCGGCACAGGCCAGAGGGTACTCAGGGCCGCTCAGGAGCGTCTTGAGGGTCGCCCTCAGGAACTCACGGAGATCATTGGGGAGCTGTCTTGTAGCACGTTTGTAGCCCCTTCCCTGTCCCTATCTGTAAATGCGTCCTCGACAGACCCGATTACCTTCGAGGGCCTCTCTGAGCTGTTCATCAAGGAACGCCAAGGCAACGTAGAAGGTTCGACCCTGAAGGCCATTCAATCGAACTGTAAGACGCTCTCGGGGCTTCTCGGGGACCTCGACATCAAGACCCACACAAGGGCTGACATGGTGGCGCTCAAAGAGCGTGTGATGGATGGCCGCAAGGTCCTGACAGTCAACAAGCTATTGACCCAGCTATCTACTGTCATGGATTGGGCTGTTAACAACGGCTTTCTTGAGCGCTCCTATGACAAGGGTCTGAAGATCGAGAAAGGGGCTGACAGTGAGCGTAGGCCCTTCTCTCGTGATGAGGTGGCAACCATCATGGACTATGCCAACGCCCTGCCTGCAACTGACTGGAAGCGCTGGGCGCTGTCTCTGGGAGTCCTCACAGGTGCCCGTATTGGTGAGCTGTACCAACTGACTCAGGACGACATAAAGCAAGTGGACGGGATCACCGTCATCGACATCAACAAGGACGAGAAGGGAAAGACCCTGAAGAATGACTTCTCCATCCGGCAAGTCCCTCTGGTCGATGGGGCCTATGGGTTCTCCCTCAAGACCTTCCTTGAGTGGGTGGCATCGGAACCCGGCAAGCTGTTCAAGGCGAAGGCTCACTACTTCAACAAGCCGCTCAATGAGGCCCTACGTGAGCCACTGGGATTGAAGGCAGGCAGTGACCAGTCGTTCCACTCGCTGAGGCATTCCCTGTCGGGTCTGCTGAAGGCCGCTGCGACCCCTGAGGTCATCGCTCAGAGCATCACCGGGCACAGCTCAGGGAACATTACTTATGACCTCTATGCGGGGTCTCAGAGGGTTCCTGTGGGGACACTCCATGAGGCTCTGGTGAAGGCGTTCGCTCGAACTGTCCAATTCTCGAATGGTAATTAACAAGGAGTAGGATCATATGGAAAAAGCTAAAGCCAACAATGAAATCAAGTGGCTTCTTTTAGATCAGATGACGGACTTGACTGCCGCAGTTTGTATGGGCCAAGATTTTTTGAAAGCTTACAGCGATGGCAAGCTGACACTGATTCAGATCATGACGCGACTGAGAGTGTGTAACCACAGCCTAATCCTTTCACTTTACAAGGTTTGGGAGATTAGGGACAACTATAACCAGCACCTCTACTCACTTGATAAAACCTTCGTCAACCCTTTATTCCAGTACGCCAAAGAAATTGAAAAACGTAACATCAAAAAATTTCGAAGCAGATACGCCGCTCACATTTGGGACTTAAAGGACAAGCCAATCTCGCTTATCGAAGCTCAAGCACTACTGGACACAATCACCGGAGAGAACAACTCCAAGGTGCAAGAGTTCTATGATTGGATTTGGCTCGACGGAGAGCCGTGTGTAGTGAAAGCGCTTCATGACCTGATTGACTACCTAAGAACTTTGCCGGGTGGAGACTTCGCAAGGTTCTGATGAACTCGACCTTGATCGCCCTCGGAAAGCGGTGTCGTTAAAAACCCTCACTATGGCTGCACGTTCGCAGCGGCCATATGAGGACCACTATCATGACCCTGCTCACACAACCCGGACCATTACACCGTCACGTCGATCACGAAACCGGCACCATCCTTCACACTGACCCAATCTCTGGCGAGGTTATTCGCCGCGAGGATATGGTTCGACCCGCAAACCTCGAAGCCCTGTATCAGGCATGGGCGGCTGAGCGCCGTGCCGATGAGTCCCTCTCTGAGGACCACCAGAAAGCCGCCAAGGGCCTTACCAGCGAGACCCAAGGGCAACCCCACCAGCCCCCAAGCGATGAGCCTAAGCGAGGCCGTGGACGCCCAAAGGCCACCTTCGCTAACCCTGTCGCAGCCTACATGTACCTCCTTGCGATTCCCGATCCGCTGCCATGGGTAGACGACATCGTTACTGGGTCGATCATCACCAGTGCAGGAGTCACCAACGGGAAGATCAACGTCAAGGCCCGAGCGGTCATCGGTGCGTTGTTCCTTTCGCAGATCACGGCGGACGCCTGCAAGACCAATGAGTATTCCTTGAGAACCGCCCAGCGAATCGCCAAGGCTGCCCGACACGCTGCCCATGGGATCGCTTCGTATGTGGAGAGGCACCCTGGCATCAAGGCTGAGATTGTGGCTGAGGTAGGCGCAGAGGCTCTATTTCGGGGTTTGGCGACTTAACGCCGGATAATATAAAGATCATCTCCGAGGCCATCGCTTCGCCTGATTGACCAACTAATCGACCAGCCCAGAGGGAGAGGGGTAATTGTTATTACACCCTCATCTCTTATTCATCTCAAAGGGCATCTTTAAGAACACCTCAAAGGAGACCTCACACCATGACCATCATTGTCTGCCCAGCTAACTCACGCCTCACCGATCAGGACGTGTCTATCTTGTCCACTGTATTCCCTCGACCTGCTCGAACCCAGCTCATTGAGCTACGCCGAACTCTCAGTGACCACCGTTTCAACTTCAGGACCTACAAGGATGGACAGGTCACCTTTGACATGGATGGTCTGGCCCAACGGGTCCTCGCTAAGTGTCCCCAAAAGACCCTCGACCGTTTGAACCAGCTACTTGAACAAGGGTTGTGTCTGCAAGCCATCGCCACGACTCACTTGAGGATTCCATTGAGTGGCTCTGAAGGAATCTCACTCACAACTTAAAGGCGCCCGTCAAGACTGTCGTTAAAAACCCTCACTATGGGCAAGACAGGAAGACCAACAACAAAATAATTTCCTCGACCCTGCACAACAGCCGTCGCCACGGTTGATCCCTTCGATGCCCTTCAGGCCTGCCATGTCCTGAATCAGCGTCATCAACACCAATACCACTTGAAACCCAGAACCTTTTGATCGTCCTTGAAGATGCCCGCGAAGGCTTTCTCCTTGGCCGTCTGGTCGTGCGCGTCTATGGCGCAAGGACGAATCAAAGGGTCCCCAATAGGAGAACCCAAACCATGAAAATCATTATCACGAAAGTCCTGAAGAACGAAGTCACCGTGTCGGGCCAGACCCTGAACCGTGAGTACGTAGAGAACATCATGCTGCCCATGCTGGTCGCCCAATGCGGGACCGTTAAGGGCCAGCAATTCGAGATCGTTAAAGCGTTCGATGAGGCCGGTCTGTCGCTCCAAGCGATTCCTGTAGTTGCCCGAGAGTACCGCCAAGACCAATACCAGAAGGCTCAGGAGCGTGCTCGCTTGCAGGCTGAGGCCAATGCCCATGCCGAGCGGTGCCGTGAATGGTCGCCTCGTGAGATCGCCCAAGCGAAGGCCGATAAGGAAGCCCGAGACGCTGCCATTCGTGAGCATGGTGCCCGTGTCCGTGCTGCCTCTCGTGCCAATAGCGGTGGCTGGTAACAGCACCTCGACACACAACCACTTCATTCATCTATTCAGGAGACAACAATCATGACTAAACCATTCGAGTACACCAAGCCTTCGACCTATTCCACTGCCATTGTCGATGGAAACACCGGGTCAATCCGATTCAACACTGCCGATGTCCGTCCAGAGACCCAAGCGGCCACCGATGTGTCCGTCTATGTGGAGGCCCTCGTGGAGGCCGCTGAGGACTATTTGAACGGCGATGAGTGGCGAGAGGCTGCCATGGAGGCGACTCCTTGTGAGTTCCGTCCGGCTGGCTCTGAGGCCACTGGGCAACAAATCATCACCATGGCCGACCGCTCTGTCACCTTCGACCCTCGCAAGAACTGGGATAACCAGACCATCGACAAGGGTGAAGTGCTGGCCGGTTCTGTGATCTTCACCGAGGCCACCGACACGGCATTGGTCATCAGCCACCGTGCCACCATCCTCGACCACAACCTGATGGCAGGCTTCACCGTCCAGTCTATGGAGCAAACCGCTGACAAGATGCTCCGTGACATTGAGCACAGCGCAGCCGGTAAGGTCGCTGCCATCTTGGCAACCGCCCCAAGCACCGAGAGTGTCTCTGAGGTCAAGCCAACGGGCAAACCTGCCGAGATCGCTGAGGACCTCATCGACATCCTCACGACCCACGTTAACCAGACTGTAGGGACCTCGCTAAGCGACTTCGTGATCCTGCTCCCAGTGTCTCTGGTGGCTGTCCTTGAGCGTGCTGCTCAACGTGCTGGTCAGGACTCTATCGAAGACCTCATTGGCGCAGGCGTACAGCCGTACACCGGGACCGACCATGGCATCTTCATGTTGCCCAAGCTGTTCACCTCACTGAGCTACCGTGAGCGCCGGGACGGCAACATCTGGCGCATCGAAGCGACCCGCAATCCGAACGCCCAAGGCTGGGACCTTGAGATCATGGCTGAGGTGGACATCATCGCCAATGGCATGGTCAAGGTGAAACTGACTACCGATGGTCTTCAGACTGTCCAAGTGCCGTTTCCGCTGGTCACTCGCATTGCCCTGAGCTGATCTAAAAGCGCCCCGTAAGGCCGGACCTAAAGAGGGACCGGCAGGGGCACTAAGAGATGCAGAAATTGAATCTCTCCACCTCCCCAAATCTTGGGGCGTCACCTTTGTGCATCCAGAGAATGGACACGCAAACCACCATCGCCCGTCGCTGGGCATCACTCAGTACAGTCTTTCTGTTTGCTCTCTTTGCCACTGATCAGAACCCTTGTCGGGGTCTGTACGCTGGTCCTTGGGAGCGAACTCAGAGAGCAAACAAAAGGAAATCGACACCGTGAATATCGATATCAAACACAAGCACTCCGGCCACGTCATCATCATCGAAGGTCAAGCCTTCAAGGCAAACGACCGGGGCCAATGGGACCTGACAGAGATCTGGCAAACATTGAAGCTGCCCAAGGGTAAACAGCCGGGACAGTGGCGAAACGCTGACGCCAAAGACCTAAGAGAGTCAGATGATTTGTGCATGCAGAAAATGCATTCGCAAACTGGCAAGCAACGGGAGGCAACCTTCGGGACCAAGTTGGCGACCATTGAGTATGCCGCTTGGGTCTCCCGAGAGTTCAAACGTGTCGTCTTCCACGCCTTCGAGGCGATCCTTGAGAGACCAGAGGTCGCCCTAATCGTTGCCGATATCATGACTGATATTGGACATGCCCATAGTGCTGACATCCTTGAGCGCCACACCTTTAAGGATCGCTGTAACTGGAGCATCAAGGCTCCCCACAAGAATACTCAAAGGGGTCTCCGTGCTGCCGTAGCGAAAGGCCATTTGACGCTACAGCGCGCTCGCGAGCTTGGACTTAAAGCCACTCTCTAAGCAGAGGAAATAATACTATCGTTACCCTAAGCTCGGGCTATGCTCAATGACTAACTTGTCCTCACAAAGGCCCTACTATGAGTGTCACGCTGTGTTACACCTACAAGGGCAAGCGGGTAGTTACGAAGGTTCCGGTAGAGTCTCTGACTCCACATGCGGCGCTATGCTTTGCGTTGCTTCAATCAGGTGCTTCTAACGACCAATCTCAAAGGAGTTGGCCGCATACCTATGAGCGCCTCCTTGAGGTGGCCCTGCAACACGAACTCACAGACGTTCGCTTTCACAAGTCACTCTAACCCTTCAAGGAGAACCCCATGGACCAACTTCAGGCCCTCTACTGGGTCTGTCTGGCCGTTCAACTGGGGTTCTGGTTGTGGTCTCGCAGGCCACCATAAGGCTCTTTGAGAATCTGACAGAAAAATCTGAAAGGTCACCATTACAAGACTTCCCGCGCAGGCTCCCCCGTAGGCCCTCGCATGGGTGCCCGTGGGCGCGTTAAGGACCCCGGTTAACTCACCCTTGCGGTCTTGCTGTCTGTCACCAACACTGTCACCAGCTTTGTCACCAAAATCCTTGAGGTCCTCTATGAAGCCCGCTACGCTTGGCCTGCCGCCATACCCCACTCAGTTCTGGGCCAACCCTGAAAACTTCGGCAAGTACTGGTGGTGATCAATGAGTGTCTCGGTTTGCCCCTGTGGCAGCGGTAACCTGCTGGACGCCTGCTGCGGGCACTACCACGCCGGCACCCCGGCACCGGATGCCCAGGCACTGATGCGCTCGCGCTACAGCGCCTACGTGCTCGGCCTGATCGATTACCTGGTAGGCACCACCTTGCCAGCCCAGCAGACGGGTCTGGATCGCAACGCGATTGCGGCCTGGAGCGCCCAGAGCACCTGGCTTGGCCTGGAGGTGGAGAACGCCGAGGTGCTCGGAGGCCAGCCTGAGCATGCCTTTGTCACGTTCACGGCGCGCTGGCACGATCTGGAGGGTGACCACCAGCACCGCGAACGCTCCGCCTTCGTGCAGCATGACGGGCGCTGGTACTTCATCGACCCGACCGTCGAGCTCAAGGCTGGCCGCAATGACCCCTGCCCCTGCAACAGCGGGCAGAAATTCAAGAAATGCTGCGCCGGCTACGTCGGTAACTGAGCGTGATCGCCCTGGCCCGCCTGTTCCTGCTCAGCGCTCTGCTGACGTTGCCGGCGGGTTGCGCGATATGGGGTGACGATGACTGGCGCGACCCGCAGGTGCACCTGGTCAAGGTCGAAACAGTCAAGGCGCGCTTGCTGGAGCAGGAGTTCGTCTTGCACCTGCGTGTCGACAACCCCAATGACAGCCGCCTGT
This sequence comes from Pseudomonas sp. SG-MS2, assembly GCF_009933855.1. NCBI lineage: Bacteria > Pseudomonadati > Pseudomonadota > Gammaproteobacteria > Pseudomonadales > Pseudomonadaceae > Pseudomonas > Pseudomonas sp. SG-MS2. The sequence continues at coordinate 27,012 of NZ_MOMO01000089.1, forward strand.
TCATTCGTAACCTGGCTTATTCGGTCTGGCTCAACGACCTGATGCTGGTAGAGGATCAGGCCAGTGTCTGGCGCAGTGTCGGCGGGCATGCCCGGCGCACCTTCAAGATCACTGCGCGGACCAATCTGTGGCGCCAGCTCAAGCCGTTGGCCAAACTGCTCAAGAGCGAGCAGCCGCTGCACTACCGCTTGCAGGGCGAACTCGAGACCGGGCTGATCATCCACCGGGACCTGCACTTATCGCGCAGTGGTGAGATAATCCCCGGTGATTTCTTACCGGAGTAACCCTGCAATGACCCAACAACCCCATGTTCATGGCCCCGACTGCAACCACGGACACGATCATCACCACGATCACGACCACGGCCATGTGCACGGCCCGCATTGCAATCACGGCCATCAGGAGCCGGTTCGCAATGCATTGAAGGACGTCGGCCGCAACGACCCGTGCCCGTGCGGCAGCGAAAAGAAATTCAAGAAGTGCCACGGGGCCTGATCAAGCCTTAAAGCGGCAAGCTTCAAGTTGCAGGAAAATGCAGGCCCGCACCTCATGCAGCTTGAAGCTACCGACCGCTGGTAAATAAAGCTTCACCGCACCTTGCACGGCGCCTGCGCGCTCACTACCTTAGCGCCATTCGAACCCCGCCACGCCTTGCAGGAGCCCTTGTCATGGCCGCCCCCGTCCTTCCTCCCTTCCGCCCACGGTTCGCCACCGCTGCCACGCTGCTCGGCATGCTCGGGCTTGCCGGTTGCCAGATGGGCGGCTATCAGGACAGTGTGCCACCGACCACCGGCGTTCAGCCGCTCAAAGGCCTGGCGCAGAATGTTTCGGTGCGCCGCAACGCCATGGGCGCACCGCTGATCGAAAGCAGCAGCTTCCATGATGCACTGTTCAGCCTCGGCTACGTCCACGCCGGCGACCGTATAGGGCAAATGCTCGCCATGCGCCTGCTGGCCCAGGGCCGCCTGGCGGAACTGGCCGGAAGCGAGGCGCTGGACATCGACCGCCTGATGCGCGCCGCCAACCTCAAGCAAAACGCCACCCAGCTGTACGCCGATGCTTCGCCCCGGCTCAAGCGCTTCTTCGAGGTCTACGCCCGCGGGGTCAATGCCTACCTGTTCCGCTACCGCGACAAACTGCCGGCCAACCTCGCCAGCAGCGGCTACCGCCCGGAATACTGGAAGCCCGAGGATTCGGCGCTGATCTTCAGCCTGTATGCCTTCAGCCAGTCGGTGAACCTGCAGGAAGAACTCAGCGCCCTGACCCTGGCGCAAAAGGTCGGCAGCGATAAGCTGCCTTGGCTGCTGCCTGGCGCGCCAGACGAACCCCTGGCTGAAGCTGAGGCGGACAAGCTGAAGGGTCTGAACCTGAGCAGCCAACTACCGGGCCTGGCTGCGCTGGCAGCCGCCAGCCAGAAGCTCGCCGACCTGAACCTGCTCGGCAGCCCGGGCTCGGCCAACCTGGCCCTGGGCCCGCAACGCAGCCGCAGCGGAAAAAGCCTGTTGGCAAGCGACAGCCGCGCAGCCTGGGCCCTGAGCCCGGTGCAGATCCACACCGGCAAGTACCAGGTTGCAGGCCTGTCGTTGCCGGGCCTGCCCATCGTCCTGGCCGGCTACAACGGCAAGCTGGCCTGGAGCAGCAGCGCGGTGATGGCCGACAACCAGGACCTGTACCTGGAACGGCTGCGCCATCACGGCAGCCAGGTCAGCTACCTGGCCGACGGCAAGTGGTTGCCGGCTCGCGCACGCAGCGAAACCTTCTTCGTCCGTGGCCAACGCCCGCTGCGCG